>CAZJXA010000077.1:0-13483 GCA_964549785.1 uncultured Phycisphaeraceae bacterium
GTATGTGTCGCCGGGCGTAGTAGAGGTGGACGAGTTCACTCGGGGCGACGATTTGGCAAAGGCGGCGGGCGCCGACGTGGAGGTGTTCGGGCCGCTCCTCCGGGTGCTGCGGGTGCGGGATCTGGACGAGGCGATCGCGGGCGCGAACGCGACGCGGTTCGGGCTGGCGGCGTCGGTGTTTACGAAGGACGAGGCAGCGGTCCGGGCCTTCGTCGCGACGGTGCGGGCCGGATGCGTGAATGTCAACACCGGGACGGCGGGGGCCAGCAGCAAGTTGCCCTTCGGCGGGTTGGGGCTGTCGGGGAACCACCGACCGGCGGGGGCGTTCAGTCTCGATTACTGCGCATTCCCGGTGGCCGGGATGATCGAAACCGGCGACGGCAAGACAATCAGCCCGGGGATGGTCTTCGAACCGGCGTGGATCGCGGGCTGACGCAACGGCGTAACAAAGTGACCGCACCGGGTTTGGATGTCCCGACACGGCCAGTAAGGCCGCTGACAAGCTGCGGCTGGAGTCGACAAAAAAAGCCGCCCCGGGAAGGGCGGGCTTCTTGATTGAATCGGTTGTCCGTGGTGCCCAGCCCAGCGGCCGGACGGGCAGCGCTTTTCAGACCATGGCCTTGAGGTTGGCAAGGGGGCGGATCTTAACGACCTTGCGTGCGGGCTTGGCCTTGACGTCCATCATGGTGCCGGGCGCGAACGGGTTCGGCTTGGTTGTGGCCTTGGTCGCCGGCTTGCTGATGACGGCGATCTTCATGAGGCCCGGGACCTTGAAGGTACCCATCTTGGAAGAAAGGTCGGCCCCGATGATGGCGGAAAGCGTGTCGAAGACACCGGCGACCTGCTTGCGGGAGAGGCCGTTGTGCTCAGCGATAACGTTGAAGATGTCGCTCTTGCTGCGGACCGAGGCGGCGCCGGATATCTTGGTGGGCTTGGGCCCAGCGGGCGCAGCTTTCATGGACATCGCGGGCTTGCTTGACTTGGGGGCGGGCTTTGATGATTTCTTGGCCATATCAACTTTCTCCAAAGGGTGCGGAAACGCCGTGCAGCGGACTTTTCGCCTGACGTGGCACACTTTGTACCACAGTGGGATTTGTTCCGCAAGGCCTGTCGGGGCATTCCGGCCCCGAATCTGCGTCATTCTCGGCATGATTTCACAGATTTCTACACAAGTGGCTCAAAAACCTCTGGAAAAACCGAGTTTTCGCAATTTAGGAAGACATTTGCCGGGTTTTCCACATACTTTCGAGGAAGGGCGCATGAGACGCAGGAGGAAAGGGGCGTGGTCCCGAGATCCCGGTATGGCGTGCTTTTGTAGTATTTTCCTCTGCACTCTGTGTCAGAACGTCAAGACCACGCGCCTACTTCGTTGAAAAGGAGTGTCGTGTATGTCGATCCGCCGTTTATCCCTCGCCGCCGTGCTCGCTGTGGCAGCCGCCCAAGCCACGGGCATCGAGACCTTCTATGTCGCCTCGAATACGACCAACGAGGTGTATCGCGTCACCGTGTTCAACTCCGGAATGATGGGAGTCGCGCAGACCATCAGCAACGCGAACATGGTGCGGCCCTACGGAATGGCCATCAACTACCAGGGCGACCTGCTCGTCAACGGTCGGGGCCCGTGTACCGCCTGCCCGGGCGGAACCCTCACTCGCTATCACCTGACGACCTGCGGCCCCAACGGACCCGATGTCGCTACGGCCTCGGGCAACGGCCTTGCCAACCCGCACGGTGCCCTCGCCATTGGTGACCTTGCGTACATGGTCGATACCTTCGGTAACCGGATTGTCCGGTACAGCCTGGCGACCCCGGGGGCCCCCGTATTTGTGGGTGCGGATCCGACCGGGGCGGGCGGCAACGGCGGCCGCAGCCTGATCTTCCACCCCGCCCTCGGCGAAGTCCTCATGAGCGACTGCTGCTCGCTGGGCGGGATACGTCGCTACGCCATCAACCCCGATGGAAGCCTCACTCCCCGCGGCACCATCACCGGCAACTCCATGAGCACCCCGCACAGTTTCGCCATAGCCCCCTGGGGAGAACTTTTCGTCGCCAACATCACCGGCAACAGCGTCTCGCGCTTCACGTTCAATGAGAATGGTAACGCAGTGCCCTCCGGCCTCATCACCGGCAACGGCCTGAGCGGCCCGGTCTCCGCGGCCTTCCTCGCCAGCGGCGAACTCATGGTCTTGGGCCACATCAACGGTGTCATCACCCGGTTCAATTTCGACGCCAACCGCAACGTCATCCCGGTCGGCTCCACCACCCTCCCCACCGGCTGCGGCGAAATGGTCGTAGCCGATCGCCCGGCGTCGTTCGCATCCGCCCCCGCCACCAACTCCCTCTGCCCCGCCGACACCCTCTCCCTCACCGTTGTCGGCGGTTCACCTTCCTTCACCTACCAATGGCAGATCCTTCTTCAGCCCAACACCTGGACCAACCTCACCGACGGCCCGCGCGACCTGTTCGCCCAGGTCTCTGGCTCCACCGCGGGCGTCCTCACCCTCACCGGCCTCACCGTCAACGACGCCGGAACCTACCGCTGCATCGTCACCACCACCTGCGGCACCGAAAGCACCAGCCCCTCGCGCGTGCTCCTGTGCCAGAGCGACGCGGATTGCGATTCCGACAGCGACTCGGACGACATCGCCGCGTTCTTCGGGCTATGGGAGGCCGGCGAAAACGCGGCCGATGTGGACGGCGACGGGGATACAGATTCGGACGACGTGATCGTGTTCTTCAGTGCCTTTGAGTCGGGATGCTGAACATCCGGCCGCGGATATCCGCCCCGTCCAGTGCGGCCTCGTGAAGGGAGCGCTCTGTTCCTCGGTCTTTGCGGCGGCTGCGACCGCGCGCGGATCGGTTCATCGCGGGAACGAGAACACCGACGGACGAAATCTCCGTCGCCGCTCTCCGCCATTTTCCGCGCCGCGATTCCCTACACCATCTTCTTCAGGGCATCGGCCTTGTCCGTCTTCTCCCACGTGAAGAATTCGTGCTTCGGCCCCCGGCTCTCCCGCTTCACGCGGTCGTAGTACTGGCCTTCCGCCGGCTGTCGGCCGAAGTGCCCGTGCCGCGCGGTGGCCGAATAGATCGGCTTGCGCAACTGCAACGCCTCGATGATGCCGCGGGGCGTCAACTTGAACAGCTCCCGAACCGCGTTGGAAATCTTGGCCTCGTCCACCTTGTTCGTGCCGAACGTCTCGACGAACACGCTGGTGGGTTCGGCCACGCCGATGGCGTATGACAACTGGATCTCGCACCGATCCGCCAAGCCCCCGGCCACGATGTTCTTGGCGATGTAGCGAGCCATGTACGCCGCCGAGCGATCAACCTTCGTGGGGTCCTTCCCGCTGAAGGCGCCCCCGCCGTGGCGGCCCATGCCGCCGTAGGTGTCCACGATGATCTTGCGACCGGTGAGCCCCGAGTCGCCGTGCGGCCCACCGATCTCGAATCGCCCGGTGGGGTTCACGTGGATGGTGATGCCAGGGTTCCACCAGTTGCCCAAGATGGGCTTGAGAACGTGCTCGGTGATCTGCTTCTTGAGTTCGCCCTGGCGTTCGTTCCACGTCGGGTCGTGCTGCGTCGAGAGGACAACTGTGTCCACGCGCACGGCCTTGCCGTTGTCATACTCCACCGTCACCTGGCTCTTGGCGTCCGGACGCAGGCCCGAGACCGTGTTCTCCCGTCGCACGTGGGCCTGCTGTTCCACCAGCCGGTGGGCCAGTTGGATGGGCAGCGGCATCAACTCGGGCGTCTCGTTGCAGGCATACCCGAACATCATCCCTTGGTCGCCCGCGCCCTCGCGGTCGACGCCCATGGCGATATCGCCCGATTGCTTGTTGAGGGCCACCATCACACCGCACGAATCGGCGTCGAAACGCATGTCGCCCGACGTGTACCCGATCTCGCGGACCGTCTCCCGCACCAAGTCCGGGATGTTCACATAGGTCTGCGTCGTCACCTCACCGGCCACCACCACCAGCCCCGTGCAGACCAGTGTCTCGCAGGCCACGCGGCTGAACGGATCATCCGCGATCATCGCATCGAGGATGGCGTCGGAGATCTGATCGGCCACCTTGTCGGGGTGCCCCATCGAGACGGATTCGGAAGTGAACAGATTGGTACGCGACATACAGCGAGCGCTCCTCGTTCAGGGTCTTTGGCAGGCCACAATTGGCCAATCCGTCAAGCCCGCTAGGGCGGCGGGGCCGGGATAGTAGTTGCAGCCCGACGGCAAGCCGGAAAAAGCGCCTATTTCCCTCGAAATTCTGGCGGGGCGCGCCGGCGGCTTGATCGAACGTCTTTCTCTCCCGGTGAATCAGCCGTCCGGCTAGAGGAGAAACACCGCGATGCCCCTTCTGAATGAAGTCCTGGAGTTGCCGCCCCACGCGGCGGCGACCTTCGTCGGGGGCCGAGCCCGGAAGGTGGTGCTGGCGGGCGACCGAGAACTGTACAAATTCTCGTCGTTCCCGATGCAATCGGCGAAAGGCGTCATTACCCCGTGGTGGGCGTCGGTCGAACCGCTCGATGTGGGCGACCCCGGCCTGTCAGGCCTGTTGGAGCGTTCCGGCCGCGCGAGTGTCGATCCCAAGGACTTTGCCCGGGCCCGGTCCGCAGTTTCCAACGATTGGAACGATCTCGAGAACCTCATCCGGGCCGTCCTGACGCAGTCGGTCTGGTGCTGGATCGGCGAATGTGCCCACCAGCGAATGGATAACACCAGGCCCGACATGGGGAACGTCGTCTATATCGGTGGGGCGTGGCAGATCTATCTCCCCAACCTTACCGTCAATCACATCCGCGTGGCCTGACAAGGAGGCCCGGCGCGAGGCCTCAGCACGGACCCCCGTTTCCGCAGGGGCGAACGGTCGGCATTCCGGCCGCGCCCCGCGCATCACAGGGAATGCGCCCGAAGCGGGCGACGCGCAGCACGCCACCGGGTCGGGATTTCGGATCCCGCCTCCGAAGAACTTGATGATGTGGTCCGAATCGGGGTCGCGGTCGGCACCGCTTTCGCCCGCTTGCCATTCCGCGAAGAACCCAGCGACGCCGTCGGGGTCAAAGTCGCCAACATGGTCGAAGTCGGCACCGTAGCCGGCGGGAACGAACCCGGCGAAGCCGGTGGCGAGGTGATGGACGGTGATGGTTGTGCCCGCAGTGTTGTATGGGTCGGGTCGGAAAACCGACGGTGGGCGGTTCAACGTCCACGATGCTCGGCGCTGGAAACACATAAATCTGGAGCCCGATCAGGGCGTAGGTCCGGTCGAATCGGCCCACTCTGGTGCTGTTTACCCCCACCGCACGAGCATTGCCGGGATCCCCACGGCAAGCGGCGTCGGCCATTGGCTAAGTCCAAACGGATAGCCAACTCTGTCCCAGGAACACCAGCGCGGCCGACGCAAATGAGTCGTTATTACCGGTCTCTCCGGCGTCCTCCGAATCAGTCCGAATCGGCATCGCAGTCAGCAGTTGCTATCGGACGCTCCGTAGTAGCTCAGAACCGCGTTATAGGGCTCATATAACGCTTTCTTGGATCGAGATGAGCAAAAAACCCTACGAGCCGCACATTTTCTGTTGACGACTTGAGCCTCATCTACTAAGATTATTTCGGAGATATTTTTTACGTCCCGAAAGGGACAAGGAGAGAGCAAGATGAAGGCTTTGTTGAGCAGCTTTGCTGTCGCCGCAGTTGCGTGCGCAGCTTCCGGTGCGATTATCACACCGGGTACGTACCATCTGGCGAACCATCCTGGTGGTAGCGCCCTTCCACCCGCATACGGCCTCCGTCTGGATGAGCTGTATAACGCGACTGGAAATCACGACATCTACACCTTTGATTTCAGCGCGCTCGCCAGTGACGTGCGGATGACGGTGTCGGCGACGACCATCCGAATCTTCGGGCAGTCGTTCGGCGGTCGTGACATCGGCAGCGGCTACGCCAATGACATCGATCGTGGCATCTACACGTTCGATTTCATCTACTCGGTCGGCGTCCAGAACGCTCCCGGCGACGACGACATCATGGTCATCGCCAACCACCAGAACTTCGGCACGATCACGACGCCTCGCGGCCACACGATCGCTCTGGAGGATCAGTCCGATGGCAACTACAGCTTCCGTTTGGGTGACGAGAACAACGACTTGGGTCACCGCGGCTTCAGCGGGATCTCCGGTTGGGGCTGGATGAACCACGGCGGCGACGCCCACGTGTACGCCAGCGACTGGCTCTTCACGGTGGACAGCGTCGTGCCCGCGCCGTCTAGCCTCGCCGCGGTAGCGTTTGGCGCCCTCGCGATGGCTCGCCGCCGCCGCTGAGTTCGCTCGTTGATCCTCAAATCAAGCGGCCCTCTGGCTTCCCGAGTTTGGGGAACCAGAGGGCCGCTTGTATTTCTCGTTGTCCGACGGAGCTCAGTCCGCCGCGGTCACACGGATGCCCCGTCGTGGGGGCCGGACCGTTGCCCAGGTCGTTCAGATGCTCGGCGTCAGCGAGCCCAACGACGCCCGCCGGCGGAGCCGTCGCGCCGGCATGACGGCCCACTGGACAAAGGCATCTGCCGCGACGTCATTCTCAACCACGCCCAAGCCGCTGGCCTCCGCGACTTTAGCTCGCCAGGTGTTGGAGGTATCATCTGTTCCTCTCATCTGAGGTGGTACAGGAAAGACAGGCAGGTCACGGCCCCATACCATCGGACGCTCACCGACGATCAAATCCATGGCGAACAAATCGCCTGGCACAGGCCACTTCCTTCGCCGCACACCGAATTAAAGTTCGGTTCGATCCTGGGAACTCCTCGTTCGTTTCAGGGCGCACAACGTGTTGGTCGTCGGCCACTTTACGGCGTACCGCATCGCGGCACGAGAAAGCGGTCGTTCTCCGCTCATACTGAAAATAGTACTGACCAAGAAGCCATCGGACGTGCACGTTCGGCCGCCTTCCGCTACCAGTTGTTGAACGCGGCGCTATCCGAGGGCGTGGCCGACGCCGAGGCGCTGGCCTTGGCGGGGGCGTGGCGTGAGGAGTACAACCACCGCCGACCGCACTCGTCGCTGGAAGTCTCGACCCCGGAACCGTCCCGGGCGTGGTGTTCGGGTGGTTGGGGAGCACGCGACCCATCACGACGCCGCACCCGTCAAACCCGATGGCGGCGTGGCGTGTTTGATGCGTCCATTCCGCGTCCTGCGTGAGCCCTGTCGGCTTGCCGGGTCCGGTTGCCGTATCACCGCACCCACCACACACCTGTTCAAGGAGTCTCGATCATGTCCGCCTTTCTCATCGTTTCACGTCGTCGTCCCGCCGTTTCCATCATGGCGCCCGTCTCACTCCTACTTGCCACGGCGTCCACCGCGCATGCGCAGTGGAGTTTCGACAACCTCTCCCCGCCGGCCTTGAACATCTCCACTGTCACTGCCATTCGCGGCGGGGTTCCCGTGGGATACGCCAGCCAGCACTCAGGAGCCCCGCCTGTCGCCGGGGATTGGTCGCGGGGACACCGGCAGCTCGTGGACCAGCCTGCATCCCGCAGGAGCCACTACGTCGCGGTCCTCGGGCTCATCCGCGACGTCGCAAGTGGGGCACGCGCACGTCGGCGGCGTGTTTCGCGCCAGTCGCTGGTCGGGCACCGCAGACTCCTGGGTAGACCTCGCCCCCAACGGCGCGACCATTTCGCGCGCATGGGGCATGGACGGCGAGAGTGCAGTCGGTTCGGCGTCCTTCGGCGGTGGTATGTCCCACGCGAGCGTGTGGACGGGCGGCGTCGATACATGGACGAGTCTCCACCCGGTCGGCGCGACCACGTCGGTCGCGTTCGGTGGCGGCGGCGGCCAGCAGGTCGGCCAGGCTGAGTTCAACGATGTAACGCGTGCGGCGATGTGGACGGGGTCGTCCGGCTCCTATGTCGACTTGCATCCCGCCGGCGCGACGCGATCCGTCGCTTTCAACTCCAGCGGCACGCGATGAACCACTACGAGGGCCCCATCGCCGTGTTCGGCGACGTTCGTACCATAAGCGTCTACACCAACAACCTGGGAGCCCAGTACAACCTTGCGGGCACCTCGCTCAACCAGCCCTATCCCACCCCGCCAGCCTTGGCAACACGTCCGACGGTACCACAGACGGGACATCGAACTACACCGTCGATACCCAAACCGGAAACGTCTATCGCCTCGACCGCAGCTGGCTGAACCCGACCTTCATGTTCAATGTTGGCGTCAGCAGCCAAGGCGGCATCACCTACGACTGCCGCACCGGCACCCTCTGGGTCGCCAACGAAGGCGGCTGCCGGCCCTCCGGCGAGTGCGGGGTCACCGGCTCCGTGACCAACTACACCCTGAGCGGCACGGCCCTCAGTTCAACTTTCTTCGGCGGTTCGGGGGCGCTCAACGACCTCACCATCGACCACGACGGAACGTTCTGGGCACACGGTAACTCCGCGTCCGGCGCAGAGCTTATGAACTATGACTCGACCGGAGCCTTCATCAACTCGTTCTCTTTCATCTTGGGCGCCGACACGATCTTCGGCGCGCTCGGTGCAGTGTCGCTCCGTCGCCGCCGGCGATAAGCGCTCCTCCGCCCTCCGCCGCAACCCCCATCACCATCCCGAAGGCCTCGAAACTAATTGCCCGCGGCGGTCGGAGCCGCGTTGGGCGACACCCCCGGACAGCGACAACAAAACCCCGGCAGGCGGACAGCCTGCAACCCAAGCCACCCTGCCAACACCTTCCCCGCTCCTTCACCCCGCCTGCTTCAGCAGGCGTGCTCGCTCGTAGGCCCCCGCTTTCAGCGGGAGTTACAGCCCGCCGGCCTGTGCTGAAAGCCCGTCCGACAGGCTTCTCGCTCCCGCCCGCCCTCAGGCAATTGACCTTCTTGGCCTTGGGTGGCTCGGGCTCTCCCGCCTGTGTGCTGCCGCGAGCCACCCGGCGCCCCGCTTCCCCTCGCTCCCCTTCCGAACAGCCCGAAGGGCTCGAAAGTTAGCAGCCGGGGCGGTCGGAGCCGCTATGGGCGACACCCCCGGACAGCTCACCTCCATCGCTTCCGCCAGATTGCGAGAGGCCCACGCCGTGTCCTATTCAGCACGACCCCTGCTCCCATTTCTCGAAGAACTCGACGATGTCGTCCGAATCGGTGTCGCCGTCAGAGTCCGCGTCGGCACCGCTTTCGCCCGCATCCCAGGCCGCGAAGAAACCGACCACGTCGTCGGAATCAAAGTCGCCATCCTGGTCGAAGTCGGCAGCGCAGCCAGCGGGGACGAACTCGCCGAAACCGGTGGCGAGGTTTCGCACCGTGATGGTGGTGCCCGCAGTGTTGTGCGGGTCGAGCCGGAAACTGACGATGTGATTCCCCGGAGCGAGCTCGCCCGAAGTGGGGAACGAGTAGGGCCGCATTCCCGGTAGGACGAGGGCTTGATCGATGCGGCCCGAGCGTGCACCATCGACATACACCGATGTAAGGCCGGTGGCACCCGGCTCGGCACTGATCGACATTTCAAACGTGAGAAAGTTCACCGGCACAGTCGTTGTGATCTCAAAGTTCACCCAGGCGGATGTTGGCGCTGGCGTGCCGGCGGGTTCGGTCGTGATCGTGAAGGCGGACGCCGTGAAATCGACCGCGTCGTCGTCACTGGCAAAGTTGTTTGTGGTGGCGGGGTTGATCGGGGTGCCCATGGTAACCCGTTGATCCTCGACCGGCCGTCCTTGCCCGTCCCTCAATGTCAACCGGCTGCCCACTGGTTGGCTCAGGCGGGCGGCCAGCCACCCGTCGAAGCCATTTGCACCCTGCCACCTCTCGAAACTGAGCGGGAAACCAAACCCTTGGGCGCTCCCATCAAGCGGCTCACAGGAAGGCGCGGTAGAGCCACCGACCGTTGCGTAATAGAAACAGGTTGGCCAAGAGTGCGAGGATTCATAGAATGGGAATCCATAGTCCGGATCAAGAGCCGATACGTCCACATTGAACGAGTTATCAAGGTGCAAGCCGGTGGCATAACCCCAAAAATCATCCGCGAAATAGTGGTCCGACCAATCGGCGTCAACACCGTAGTACTCGTTCAGATTCGTGAAGAACGGAAAATTCGTTGCATAGGCGTCAAGGAACGTCATATGCACTTTGGTACTCGATGAAGCTGGAATCCGGGCCGCCGCCGCGGCGATCAAGGCCGCGCCCGCGCTATGGGCGATAAAGTGAACGTGCTGGTAGTTCGCCGCGGCGATCTCCTCGCCCAGGGGCCCCCCGAGGGCCAGCGCATTTGAAATCGCAATATGTGGGTCGAGATGAATCGACTCAGCGGGCCACAGCACCAGCCGGACCTGCCACTCAGGACCAGTGGCCGCGTCGATCGCGTTGCGGAAAGGCTCCCAGAACGACCCGATGGCATCGGCACCTGTATTCCATCCGTGCGTGATGACAATGAGTTTGTTCTGTCCAAGCGTGGGCGGGGCGGGGTTGCGCGCGATCGGTGGCTCGGCGTTGTTGTGGTTCGGAGGATTCTGGATCGGGGGCGGCGGGTTGATGCAGTCGCCGCCGTCGAACCCGAATTGCGCGCAGTCAAAAGAGATATGCACACCATTATACTGGTAGAAGCCGTTGTCGCACATGTTGTCATTCAGGTAGGCAACCGGGGCACAGTTGCCGTTGCAGTCGGCGATCTGGCCCGGGGGGCAGCCGGGCGAGGGGGTGCAGTTCGGGCCTTCAATATGCGGCGGGTAGATGACGAAACTCTTCTGCGGGTTGTCGAAGAAGTCGTAGATGAGGTTCGGGTTCGCGACCGGGTTGGGGTCGAGGCCGCCCCAGCAGACGTAGCCCGCGCGGATGTCGTTCGAGCCGTCGCTCGCATCGAGGAGATTATTGTAGATCGCGTCCCCGAAGTCGGCAGAGTTCCGGTGTATCGCGTTGAATGCGCCCGTGGCCTGATTGCCCTCGATATTGACGGTGGTCGGAGCCGAGGGTTGATCTTCCGTCACATAGAGCCCCCCGCCATAGCCAAAACCGCCGGTTGGTCCTCCGTCGGCCACGTTTCCTGTAATTGAGTTTGAAGTGAGAAGCGCCACCGACGAACCCCACGCTGAGTTTCGTATGAACACTCCACCTCCAAAGCCATCTTGGCTTCCGACGCCACGAGCAAGGTTGCCCGCAAGTATGTTACCAGACAGATTAAACTGGAGAATTCCGCCAGTGTTGTAGTGGATGGGACTACGAGCGAGCAGTAAACCTCCTCCGCGCGACGAACTGTTCCCGGTGAAGGAATTGTCGCGCAGTGAAACTAAGCCCGGAAAGTACGAGTCGAAAAAAGCCCCTCCCCCTTCACCTACGGCCGTGTTATTCGACAGATTATTGTTTGTAAAGGTGATCGCTGAGTCATAGTTCTGAAAGAACACCCACACACCCCCGCCTTGAGAGGAAGCAGTATTGCCGCTCAGCGTGTTATTCGCAAACGTGAGGGCCGTAGCGGTGCCGTCAACCCGAACGGCTACACCGCCTCCGGCACTTGCCGCGTTGCCACTGATGGTGTTACCGGCAATCGTATATCCCTGGTTTGGGCTCCTCGTTTGCACATACACTCCGCCGCCCGAAGATGCCAAAGCACTGTTGTCGGAAATAGTATTGGCCGTAAGGGAAAAGCCAGTTGTATGAAGATACATACCGCCGCCGGGCTGGTTCCACGCACTGTTATGATGAATATACGAACCCGCAATCCGAAGCAATGGCGCCAGTGGCGGCGTCTCGGTGTTGACGGCGTAGATGCCACTCCGTGCGTTGTAGCGAACCTCGCAGAAATGCACGAAGGGCGACGCTTGGGCGATCGTGAGTCCGCCGCTCTGCGCCGCTCCACCCCCGGCGAACTCCACCAAACAGTGCCGAAGGATCGAACCCGACACATACTGCCCGCTGCCATCAAACACCGCATCGATCGTCCGGTCTGTAAATAAAATGTCCTTCCACTGGCCCGGCGCTCCGTTCGGGTTGTTGCTCGTGAACGTGATCCGCTGCCCCGCCGTGCCGATCGCCCGCAGCGTGCCCACACCAAATGCCTGCGACCCGACCGTGAGCCCCAGTCCCGGATTGAATTTCACGATCACGCCCGGCTCGATCGTCAGCGTCGCGTTTCCTCCCACGATGATCGCGGCCGTCACGACATACGGTGACCCCGACAACGTCCACGTCGTATTGGTCACGACCGGCCCGCCCACGTTCGTGGCCAACGCATCGCACGCGAGGAGGGTGGAGATCAGAACCGCAAACAAGCGTGAAAACGTCATAAAAGACTCCAAATGGCCATGGGTCGTGACGGGGCGAGGCGATCGTACCAGAAAACCCCCTCCGCGGCAAGGCAATATGTACAACTCAAGCGGTTTTAGAAGTGCCGTTTACACGAGATGCAGATGTTCACGTACTTCTGCTGAAATCGGCCCACGATCATCATGCCCAGTCCAACAACTATGGTTAGAAATCCGATCAGAATGGCCATGAGCGGGATGCTGATCAGGGTGATTCCAAGCCCAGTCCAGATGAGGGCGTGCCCCATGCCCGTCAGTCGCCGCTCCACCAAGAACTGGGTGGAGCGGCAGAATGGGCAGGCCACAGCGACGGTTCCCGCGGCGGCGGCGGGCGCAGATACGAGCGGATCAAAGGGAATGCTTGACATTGAGTGAACGCTCCACGAGTTCAGACTTCAGCGCGGCGGAGTCCGATACCGTGCATCCGCATCGATCCTCTGCTGCACCATCTGTGATTGGTACTCGAAAGCAGACATGTACCGCTCCTCCGACCGCGATTCGAGAACCTGCTCGCGCGGCTGCAGGGTGTAATCGAAGTACCACTCAAAGTTCTGCTTCTCGATCACCGCGCCGGCTGCACTTTGGTTGGTGACGACGTCGTACAGAAAGACCCCGATGATGCCGCTGTCGCTTGTGAGGCTCGTCAGCGGCGGCCCCACGATCTCGATCTGCTGCTCCTGTCGAGGCGGGATGATCGCCCCGAGGAAGTTGTTGTACCCGGACTGATCGACCGCCTGAAGTCTGCCCCCGACGTTGAACTGCACGATCGTTCCCGCGCCGTGGAACACCCGCGGCATCTTGTTGTTGACCTTCAGCACGAAGCGAAGGTTCTGAGGCTCGACCACCGCCGTGGAAGTGGTCGTCCGTCGAACGTATAGTTCGCCGCCGCTTTTCCACACGATGGGTGGCGGGGGAATCTGCTGGATGTGGACGTGCTGCTGCATTGCCGCGGTGTAGGTGACGGGCGCGATGGAAATATCGATCCCGCCCTTCTCCTGCGATTCCCTGGTCTCGGCTTGCGGGGTGATGACCGGAACCCCAACGGTCGCCGTGGTTGAGCGGGTCGCCGCCGGCGGGGCTTCGCAACCCGCGACCATCATTGCCAGCAGTGACAAGGTGGAACCGAACCAGCCGTTCCGACAGTTTCGCGAGCGAGCCGCAATCCTCTTCATGGCGTGTCCTTTCGTAGCCCAACCCGCCCTCCATCCACCGG
>CAZJXA010000078.1:0-13400 GCA_964549785.1 uncultured Phycisphaeraceae bacterium
ATCCAGATCGATCCGGTCATGCAGTCGGTCAAGCCCGATTCGCGCGTCCAGTTTCCGCAGGCCGCTGCGCCACTGGATGAGTCACTGGCCAAGGCCATCATCGGGCTTGCCGACGCCTTCGCCAAAGGCGACGGTGACTCCGTCAGCACCATGCTCGCGCCGGCGGCCCGGGCCGACCTCAGCGCCCTGCTCAACTCCGGCGAGTTTGACGAGGAAGCGGCGAAGATCGAGGCCGTGCGACTGGTCGCGGTCAGCGAGTCGCCCGGCGACTCACTCCCCTCGTCGGGTGCACAGGTCTACTGGACCATCCAGTCGCCCGAAGGCGCGTACGTCATGGGATGGAACGCGCTGCGCGTCGATGACGCCTGGGTCTTTGACGGCACCGGCTCGACCGCCACGATCCGGAAGCGGGCCACCGAATGGGACGGGGCGAGCACCGACGACCTGACCAAAACGACGGTGATGAGAGAGGCCTCAAGACCGGGTCAGGCGACCGCCAGCCCGGCGGAAGTGCCCGGGGCGACTGCACTCGCCGCCGAATCGTCCGGGACGGATTCGTCGGAAGGTGACGCGTCTCTGCTCCAAGGGAGGACTGAGGCCGCTACGGGCGTTATTCCCGGCCGGAGACCGCTCGAGTTGTATTTGCGGATCGAGATCGTCCGCCGCGCCATGATCGCGGGCGGTCAACCGATGCCCGCGGATCGAGCGCTCCAGATGGATCTGGCCCGCCTCCTCAGCGTCGACGTGGATGCGATCAAGAACGACCTTCGGATCGGTGAACACGATGCGAAGTTCGGCAACGTCCTGCCGGCGTCGGAGTTTTCGGTGATCGTCGACCAGCTTTCGAACGGGCTGCCGTCGCTGCCCTGGGGCGGTGCGGTCACCAAAGATGCCGTGCTCGGCTGGTGCAGCGAGATCAACAACCTTCCACTCCCGGCCATCAAGGCGCTCTACGCCAAAGGCAAAAAGTAAGAACACAGGGCACGCTCGGCACCACATGATTCACACGCAAACCCGTATCGCTCTCGTCACCGGGGCCTCCCGCGGCATCGGCAAAGCCATCGCTCTCCGCCTCGCCAAGGACGGTCGGCACGTCGTGCTCTGCGCACGCTCCGAAGGCCCGCTCAACGACCTGAAGGCTCAGATCGAGTCCGCCGGTGGCGCTGCCTCGGTTTCGGCGTTCGATGTTGCCGATTCCCTAGCCACCACGGCCGCCATCGAGAAAGCCGCTTCCGACCACGGGCGGCTCGACATCCTTGTCAACAACGCCGGGATCACGAAAGACGGGCTGGCGCTGCGCATGAGCGACGAGGATTGGGACGCGGTGGTGGATACCAACCTTAAATCGGCGTTCGTGGCCATTCGCTCCGCCGCGCGGGTCATGATGAAGAACAAGTTCGGGCGCATCGTCAATATCAGCAGCACGAGCGGCGTCGTGGGCAATGCGGGTCAGGCCAACTATGCCGCGGCCAAGGCCGGCTTACTAGGGCTCACCAAGAGCATCGCGCGGGAACTGGGTGGGAAGAACATCACCTGCAACGCCGTAGCGCCCGGCTTCATCGAAACCGACATGACGGCCAACCTCCCGCAAACGGTCAAGGACCACGTCACCACCCTGATGGCGATCAAGCGGCTCGGCACGGGCGATGACATCGCGGCGTGTGTCGCGTATCTGGCCAGCGACGAAGCGGGGTTCATCACCGGTCAGACGGTGTGCGTGGACGGCGGCATGACGATGTGCTGATCGCGACCGCGAAAAGCATCGACCGACAACACCGCTTCTATGAGTCACCACACCGATATCCTGCCCCGCCGCACGTTCGCCATCATCTCGCACCCCGATGCGGGCAAGACGACGCTTACCGAGAAGTTCCTGCTGTACGGCGGCGCGATCGAACTCGCCGGGTCGGTGACGGCCCGCAGAAACCAGCGGGCGACCGCTTCCGACTGGATGGAACTCGAGAAGCAGCGCGGTATCTCGATCAGTTCGACACTGCTCCAGTTTGATTACAGCGGGTTCCGCGTCAACCTGCTCGACACGCCGGGCCACAAGGACTTTTCGGAAGACACGTACCGAGTGCTGTCGGCGGTCGATGCGGCGGTGATGGTGATCGACTCGGGCAAGGGCGTGGAAGCGCAGACACGGAAATTGTTCGAGGTGTGTCGGCGGCGTGGGGTGCCGATCTTCACGTTCATGAACAAGTGCGACCGCCCGACGCGGGAGCCGCTGGAACTGATCGATGAACTGGAGAAGGTCCTGGGGATCGGGGCGTATCCGATCAACTGGCCCCTCGGGACCGGGCCCGCGTTCAAAGGCGTCTATGACCGGCTCGACCGCCGGATGCACCTCTTCGAGCGCACCAAAGCCGGAGCGTTCGTCGCCCCCGTCGAAGTCGGAGGGCTGGACGATCCGGCTTTGCGAGAGAAACTCGATGCGCCGGAGCATCGCGAGGCGCTCGAGGAAATCCGGATGCTCGACGGGGCGGGTGAGTCATTCGATCCGGCCTCGGTACTCGATGGCAAGGTGACCCCGGTGTTCTTTGGCAGCGCGATGAACAACTTCGGCGTCAAGATGCTGCTCGACGGGTTCCTCCGGTACTCAAGTCCTCCCACGGCGCGGGTGTCGCGGGCGGGGATTATCCAGCCCGATGACCGCCGCTTCAGCGGCTTTGTGTTCAAGATTCAGGCCAACATGGACCCGCGGCACCGTGACCGCATCGCCTTTCTCCGGGTCGTCTCGGGTAAGTTCGAGCGCGACATGTTCGTGGTTCATGCCCAGAGCGGGCGGCGTGTGCGGCTCGGCAACGCGACCAAACTCTTCGGGAACCAACGCGAGACGGTGGAAGAAGCCGTTGCTGGTGACGTTGTCGGACTGGTCGGCAACGACCTTTTCGGCATCGGCGACACCCTGACCGACGACCGAACGATTGTCTATGACGAGATCGCCGAGTTCACGCCCGAGTGCTTCGCGTACTTGCACAATCCGCAACCGGGCAACTACAAGAAGTTCAATCTGGGGCTGGAGCAGTTGCTGCGGGAGGGCGTGGCGCGGCGGTTCGAGCCGGTGGGCGGTACTCAGAAGGTCGCCCTTTTGGCCGCCGTCGGGCCGCTCCAGTTTGAGGTGCTGACGTACCGTCTGCAGAACGAGTACGGAGCGGAGTCGCGGCTCGAGAACACCTCGTGGTCCATCGGCCGCTGGTGGCGATTCAAAGACGGGCCGACGCCGACGCTCGCCAACGTTCAGACCATCGATCTCCCGGAAACGCCGGACAACTCGCGGCTGGTCTTTGACGACCGTGGCCGGGCCATGGTGCTCTTCGTCGATGAGTGGCCGCTGCGTTTCTTTGGTGAACGCAACAAGAACGTTGAACTTTCGCCGCTGCCGTTCGACCGGCGGCCGGCCGAGGGTTCGGAGGCCGGAAGCCCGGGGTCCTAAAGTTGCCAGAGGCTGCTGCCCCAAGTGAGGCCGCCTCCGAAGGCGACGAACATCACCTTTTGGCCGTCACGGACGCGGCCCTCGCGGCGGAGTTCGTCGAGGCACAGGGGGACGCTGGCGGCGACGGTGTTGCCGACGCGGTCGATATTAATGTAGAGTTTGTCCTCGGGGAGCCCGAACTTTTCGCGGGCAGCCAGGAGGATGCGGGCGTTGCTTTGGTGGCAGACGAACATATCGACGTCGTCGGCCGCGACGCCCGCCTTTTCGAGCGTGTCGGCGATCAGTTTCGGGAAGGTTCCGACGGCGAACTTAAAGACGCCGGCGCCGTTCATCTGCACATAATTGATGGCCGCCGGATCGGGCGTGACGCCGGGCGGGAAATCGCGGTCGAGTTGGGGGACGTAGATATCTTTCCAGCCGGGGCCGTCGGCGTGCATGGCTTGTGCGAGCAGCCCCTTGGAGGGATCATCGGTGGCCTTCAGGATGGCGGCGCCGGCTGCATCGCCGAAGATGATGGCGGTGCTGCGGCCGGCATCGCAATAGTGCATGTGGTTGGTGACGGTGTCGGCCCCGATGAGGCCGATCGTGTTGTACGCCCCGCCGCGGATGAGGTCGTGGGCGATGTTAAGGCCGAAGACAAACCCGCTGCATGCGGCGTTGAGGTCGAACGCCCCCGCCCGCGTCGCCTTGACGCGGTTCGCCACGAGGCACGCCGAGGCCGGGCACGGCATCTCGGGGGTCATGGTGGCGAGGATGATGAGGTCGAGGTCGTCGGGAACGAGGTGGGCGTCGGCGAGCGCGGTCGACAGCGCTCGGGCCGAAAGGACGGACGTTGACTCGTCGCCGGAGATAACTCGGCGTTCCCGGATGCCGGTGCGCTGCATGATCCACTCGTCGGAGGTGGTCATCAACTTCTCCAGGTCGGAGTTCAGGAGTTTTTTGGCCGGCAGGCACGAACCGGTGCCCGCGATCCGAACGCCTCTCGCCGAACGACTGTGATGCATCTCCAACTCCCTGGCGATTGGCACGGGAATCCTGCCCCGTGGTGTGGCGCGACCGACCGGTCGCTGTCCGCCGGGGGCTCGGGCTTACGCCCGCGCCGGCTCTTTGGTGGTCCCGGTATCGGACGATACGCCGCGAGCATCCAGGACGTGTTCGACCTGGGCCAAGCGGGTCACAATCTCCTGATTGACGCCCGCGTGGACGAATTTGCGGCAGTTGCGAATGGCCGCGCGAATGGTGCGGGCCTCGCTGCTGCCGTGGGCGATAAAGCAAGCGCCGTTGACGCCCAGGAGCGGGGCGCCACCGGTTTCGTGATAGTCGTTCTTGGAGTAGATCGCTTTGACGATGGGCTCAAACTGGAGGGCGAGCATCGGGTTCTGCTCAAAGATCTCGGCCGCGATGGCCTTGAAGAGACTCTTGGCCAGCCCTTCCATCGCCTTCAGCAGGGTGTTGCCGACCAGGCCGTCGGTCACGACGACGTCCGCAGCTCCCTCGAAGAAATCACGGCCTTCGACAAAGCCTACGAAGTTGAGGTCGGGCGTGGCCTTGAAGAGTTCACGGGCTTCCTTGATGATGCCCGTTCCTTTTCCCTCTTCGCTGCCGATGTTCATGAGGCCGATCCGCGGCGACGGCATCCCCAGCACGCGGCGGGCGAGGACGTCGGCCATGACGCCGTATTGCCAGAGATGTTCGGCCTTGGGCTCGGGGTTGGCACCGGCATCGGTCAGGACGACGTTGCCGCGGAACCCCGGGACGGTGACGGCGATGCCCGGGCGGATGACGTTGGGGAGGCGCCGCATGTGCAGCATGGCGGCGGCAACACAGGCACCGGTGTTGCCGGCTGAGAGGACCACATCGCAGCGGCGGGCGTGGCCTTTCGCGCCCATCTGATGCATTTTGACGATCGAAGAGTCGGTCTTCGCGCGGACCGCCTTGGCCGCGGAATCGCCCATTTCGATGACTTGGTCGCAGTGGACGATCTCGATCCGCGGATCGCCGGGCTTGATTCCCTTTTCGCGGAGGTGTTCGATGATCAACGCTTCGCGGCCGACCAGAACGAGCGTGTCGCCCGGGGGCAAGTCGTCGAGGGCCATGACGCAACCCTTGAGGATCGCATCTGGCGCATTGTCACCACCCATAACGTCGATAGCCACCCGAACAGGGGGGAGCGTTTCGGCGGGTGCCTTGGGTGCGGAGGAAGTAATTGTGGGCGGTGAATTCACAGTGTGCGGGCCGCCGCGGCCGTTGGAGGCCCCGAGCGAACCAGAACCCTTGGATCAGCCCTTGCTCTTCTTCTTGGCCATCCCGATCCCCAACTTGGGGACCTTGATCTTGAGGCCGGCGCGGACATACCCGGATTCTTTGCACGCTTTGTGGTGCAGCTTGGGTTGGCCGGTCAACGGGCAGACCGAGGCATCGATACCGACCAAAGCGTGGTGGGCACGGCGGCGACGGGTGCGGCCGTAACTGACTCTCATTGGGGGAAGCATGACGCAACTCCTTCAAAAACGTAGGGACAGACGTTAGGGAAGTGGGGGGGAGGCGTCAAGCCTCGATGCGTCCCAAGTTATGAGTTCTTGGTCGTGGAGACCGTCGATTCGTCGGGTAAAGCGTTTCGCAAGCCGAACCCCCACCGTACGGAGGAGCACCGGGATCATTTTGCAAAATTCAACGTGACATCTCCGAAAAAACGGGTAGGCTGACCGACCAACTTGACGTTTCGTTAGCACACTATGCCCCGGGCCGCGTCTACCGGCGGGGTTTTGGAGAGCTCGACATGCTCCTGACCGTCTCCTGCCTCGTTGCCGTGACGTTTGTCGAACCTGCCCAGCCGATGTGGGTGTATCTGACAGCCCGACCGGATGTGTCGGGCGCCGACCGCGCGGCGGATTGCGGGCGGAACGTATCGCTTCGGGCCATCGCCCGACGGGAAATGCGGGCGGACCATCGGGGCGTGTTTCTGAACAGCGACCGGTCGATCGACCGCGGAGCGATCGACGCGGTATTGGCGACCGGGGCGACGGAGCGGACGCAAAGCCGATGGCTCAACGCCGTCAGTGTAAACGCGACGGCGGAGCAGGTCGGGCGGCTGGGTCTGCTGGCTTGCGTTGACCGGATCGAGCCGGTGCGGGTGGGGAATCGCCGCGTGGTTTCGGTGACCGAGACGCCGGGGGAGGGGTCGCCTGCGGCGGCGGACGGTTTCGGCGGACGGTCTTTTTACGGAACCACGGAAGCCCAACTGGCACAGATTCAGCTCACGGGCTTGCACGGACTCGGGTATACCGGTCGGGGCGTCATCATCGGGGTTCTGGATACGGGTTTTCGGCGAGATCACGACGCGTTCAATCATCCCGGTCATCCGCTGATCGTCATCGCGGAACGGGACTTCATCAACGATGACAACAACGCCGGGATCGACGTCGGGGATGACAGCGAGCAGCACCGTCATGGGACGTGGTGCATGAGCACGATCGGGGGGTACGCCCCGGATGTCTTTGTCGGCGGGGCATACGACGCTTCATTCATCTTGTGCAAGACCGAGAACGTGGTGAGTGAGACGCAGGTCGAAGAGGATTACTACGTCGAAGGGCTGGAGTTTGCGGAGTCCCTCGGGGCGGACGTTGTGACCAGTTCGCTGGGGTACATCGACTGGTACACCCAGTCGGATCTCGACGGGGTGACGGCGGTCACGACCGTCGCCGTGAATATTGCGGCGTCGCACGGCGTGCATTGCGTGACGGCGGCGGGAAATTCCGGGCATGACAGCAACCCGGCGACCAGCACGCTGGGTGCTCCTGCGGACGGATTTCTGGTGATCACCTGCGGCGCGGTGGGCGATTCGGGCGCGATCGCCGATTTCAGCAGCAGCGGCCCGACGGCCGACGGACGGATCAAGCCTGAGATCCTTGCGTTGGGCGAAAACACAGACGTCGTTTCGTCGCGCAATACCACGGGCTACGGCGAGGTGAGCGGGACAAGCCTGAGCACGCCGCTGGTCGCCGCGGCGGTCGCGTGTCTGGTGGAGGCTCGTCCATCGTGGACGCCGCGCCAGATGCGGACTGCGCTGACATCGACGGCGAGTCAGTCGGCCGCGCCGGACCCCGCGTTTGTGCGTGGATTCGGGATTTTGAACGCGGTGGCAGCGCTCGACGGCGCGTGTCCGGCGGATTGGAACGGCGACGACGCCGTGGACTCTGACGACATCGTGGTGTTCTTCGGCGCGTGGGACTCAGGGCGGGGCGACTTTGATTCGGACGACGACAGCGATGGAGACGACATTATCGCGTTCTTTGGCGCGTGGGACGGCGGGTGCTGAACGACGGAACTCGCGGGGTCCGGCGACTTTATTCCGGGCGGCTGGCTCGCGTAACACGTTCGCGAGTTCTCGTCAGGAGTTCCCGTTCGGGCGGGCTGAGTTGCTCGCCGAAATCGGCTTCGATCATCTCGACGATCGCCAGCTCATGAGGCCGGCCGGATGCGCCTTCGAGGCCCCGCCACCAGCACTCCAACGGGCAGATGAGGTCGACGGCCGCAGTGAGGCGGCCCAGTGCCACAAGACAGCAGCAGCGCAACTCGCTGGCCCGGGGGCCGGCCGTTGAATCGAAGACGAAGGGAAACAACTCGAACCGGCCCAGCCCAGCCTCGTGCCTTCCTGCGCGGACGTCGTTCTCGGTCTGACGCACGATGGCCTCGCTGATCGCGGCGAGGGCCTCTGGCCGGTCTCGCTCGGATGCGATCCGCGCGTCGGTCGTCATCGCGGCCAGGAGTAACCGGCGCAGTTCGGGGTCGCCCAACATTTCGGAGGCGGCCAGAACTTCGGTCGCGGTCATGCCGCGGGAGAGACCCGCCAAGCGCTCTCGCCTGAGGTCTTCACTCGCAAAGGGCAGCGCGGCGGCGTGTCGGAAGCCGTCGATCGTCGGATCGTGAACCAAAATAGCGGTGAGGGCGGCCTCGAACAGGTTGGGGTGGCGTCCGGCCGCGTCGACCACTGTGCCGAAGGTTTCGCTGTCCCAGACGAGGGCATCAGCCGCGGCCCGCTGGACCGTTCCGGATGCGGAATCAAGCAAAGGCACCAGCCGCAGGAGGTCGTCGGTCTGCCCGAGCGCTCCGATCAGTTGAATTTCTGCGGCGGACAGGGCCGCGCCGTCGGTTCGGTCGACCAACTTGAAAATTCGCCGCTGATCCTCGTCGTGGATGGTGGCGGTGCGCACCATCGACCAAGCGGCCTCGGCGGCGGCGGCACGGGTTGTGGGATGTTCCAGCCACTTCAAAACCGGCGCGACCGCGTCTGCCCTCGGCCAGCGGGCGGAAGCGACGAGAAGGTTTTCGGCGACGGTGGGATCGGCTTCGGCGCGCAGGGCGGTGAGCACTGCGTCCTCGCCCTCTGGGACGCCCAACTGACGGACGAGCACCGCCGCATCGGCGCGGACGGCGGGCAGGGCGCTCGTCAGGAGGTTGATCGCCGCGCGGGCCACGGAGGAATCGAGCGCTCCGTTCACCGAGAGTTCGCGACGGGCCAGTTCGAAGCCCAGACGCTGGACATCCTGATCGGTGTCTGTCAGCATGGAAGCGAGCAGTTCCGACCGGCGATCCGAGGGAGTTTCCAGATGCAGTTTGCGGAGTGTTTCGAGCAGGCGGCCCTTGACGGCGATTCCGGCCGACTGCGATGCGCGTCGCGACACGGAAATTGAATCGAGGAGGAATTCGGACCATCCGAGTTCGCTCATTTGATCGGCCCGAGCCAACCATTCTTGCCATGCTTCCTGGGTCCGCCCGACCGCCGTAGCGCCGGTGAGTGATTCGATCGCCTGGAACGCCGCATCCCGAATCGGAGCGGACGGATGGCCAAGAAACGTACCGATGGAGCGTGCCGCATCGCGCGACCGAAAGACGGATAGCGCGCGGATGATCCGGGGCAGTTCATACTCTTCGGCCGCCTGGGCGCGGCGGTCAAGAATCGCGGCCAGAGCCGGGGCCGGTGAGGGGGATTCCTCGATTGCGGTCAGGAGATAGCGCCCGCCGCCGACGCCCGAGAGGGGCGTGGACAAAAGATTCTCGATGAGCGCGAGACCATCACCGGTCGACGCGTGCGCAACGAGGCGGGTCGCTGCGCCGAGGCGGGCGCGTTCAGAATCGGAGGCAGAGGTCAAGCCAGCGACCCACGCATCGAGATCCGCGGGCGATCTTGATTCCGCGCGGACCCCCGGACCCGGACGTCGGCCCAAACCCGGTTGGGCATGCGCGAGGCCGGCGACAAGAAGGAGCGCGGTCAACCCAGCGCGGATCATCTGGTGTCGGGCGTTGGGGACGGCGGACATCACGAGCAACCGTACGGTCAGGCCCGGGCCGACGTTCGCTCGGCGAGGAGACGTGAGGCCTCGTCGACGTCTTTATCGCCGCGGCCGGAGAGGTTAACGATGACGTGGTGTTCGCGCGGCAGGGTCGCGGCCAGTCGGCGTGCTGCGGAGATAGCGTGGGCGGACTCTAAAGCGGGGATGATGCCCTCGGTGGCGGCGAGGAACGAGAAGGCGTCGAGTGCTTCGTCGTCGGTCGCGACGGTGTATTCGACGCGGGCCGACTCCTTCCAGTACGAGTGCTCGGGTCCGACGCCTGGATAATCGAGCCCGGCCGAGCAGGAATGGACGTCCGCGGTCTGCCCATCGGCGGACTGAAGGACGTAACTGAGCGAGCCGTGCAGGATGCCCGGCGAGCCGAGTGAGAGAGGGGCGGCGTGATCGCCGGGCTGGCTCGATCTGCCTCCGGCTTCGACACCGACAAGCCGGACTCGCGGGTCATCGATGAAAGGGAAGAACATTCCGGCGGCGTTGGAGCCGCCGCCCACGCACGCGACCAGCACGTCCGGGAGGCGGCCGAGCGTGCGGAGGCACTGAGCCTTGGTTTCGCGGCCGATGACCGATTGAAAATCGCGAACAATCATGGGGAAGGGGTGGGGGCCTACGACCGACCCGATGATGTAGTGGGTGTTCTCGGCGGTCGCCATCCAGTCGCGCATGGCCTCGTTGGTGGCGTCTTTCAGGGTGCGGGAGCCTTCGTGGACCTCGCGGACGGTGGCACCAAGCAACCTCATGCGGGTCACGTTGAGGCGCTGCCGCCGGACGTCCTCGGAACCCATGTAGACTTCACATTCGAGGCCGAAGTGGGCGGCGGCCGTCGCGGTCGCGACGCCGTGCTGACCGGCGCCGGTTTCGGCGATGAGACGGCGTTTGCCCATTCCGATGGCCAACAGAGCCTGACCGAGGGTGTTGTTGATTTTGTGAGCGCCGGTGTGGGCGAGGTCTTCTCGCTTCAGCCAGAGTTCGGCACCGTTGGTGCCCGGGCAGCGGTCACGGACGCTCTGGGTAAGACGCTTGGCGTGATAGAGCGGGGTGGCGCGACCGACAAAGGACTGGTTGAGGGCCTGGAGCGACTCCCAGAATGGGCGATCGGATTGGACGCGGGTGTATTCCCGAGCAAGTTGATCGAGGGCCGCGACAAGGGTTTCCGGCACAAACGCACCGCCGAAGCCACCGAAGCGGCCGTCGGGGGTGGGCACTTCGGAGAGGCGCGCCGGAGCGGCCTTTGCCGGGATAGTCGAGGCGGTGCGGCTCATGTTCTAGAGAGTAGCGCAGAAGAGGGGGCAGCTATTTGCTGTCCGGCGCGACGGGGAACAGAAAGCGGAGCGCTGCGGGGAGGCGTTCGGCCCAGGCGTCTTCGTTGTGACCCGCATCGTCGTCGACGAGCAGCAGCCGACGGTCGGCGTGGAGTCCGGCGTCGGACAGGCGCTTCTCAAGTGCCCGGGCCGCATCGACATAGCCCTGGTTTCGCTCGGACCGCTCTGCGCCGACTCCGGTTTCGCTGCCGCCCATACCGAGATAAATCCGACCCGGCCATGTGGCGACGCCGTTCAGGTAGGCATCCCACGCCGCCACCTTGCCGGTGCGGAGCGGAAGGCTTTCGGCCAGCACCACGCCGAAAACATCGGGGTGGCTCGTCGCGGCGTACAGGCTGATGGCCGCGCCGAGCGAGCTGCCGCCGACGGCGGTATTTTCCGGGCCCATTGCGGTGCGGAAAGCACGCTGGACGCGGGGCAGGACGTCCGAGATCAACCACTGAACGTGTTCGGAGCCGCGCGGCGTGGCGCCGTCAATCGCGGCGAAGGGAAGGTATTCCTCGATACGACCCGCACCCGAATGCGGGATGGCGACGATGATAATCGGGCGCATCATGTTCCGCTCGATGAGGGTCGTCGCGGTCTCGTCGGCGCGCCACTCGCCGGGGACTGCGGGGAGTTTCTCGAAGACATTTTGGCCGTCGTGGAGATAGAGGACGGGATAGGTCTTCGCTGCGTTCTCGGGTTCGTCGTAGCCCGGGGGAAGCCAGACGAGGAGTTCGCGGGTGAGCGAGTTGGCAGCGCCAGCGCCGCCGCGGACTTCGAGGCGACGGAGGTTCCCGGTCGCCTGGATCGTGCGGTAGGAATCCATCGCCATCTTGTCGGCGAACTCGGGTCGTTCGTCGCCCCAGTGGGCGACGGCCAACTCGATTTTGGGTTGCTCGCCGGTGACGAAGGTCGAAATGCCGATCGGCTCCAGGGTACGGTTTCCCGGGGCGGACATATCCGATCCGAGTTCTTCCAGTTCCCAGGAACCTCGGGTAAATTTGAACTCGATGGGCGTCCCGCCGGCGGGTTGGGGCATCAAGATGCGCCATCGCATGTCGGACTGGGGCGTGAGTTTGTATTGTTCGTCGGCGGGGTTCCAGTTGTTGAAGGAACCGGCGACGAAGATCGGTGAATCGGGCCTGGCCTTGCCGGTCTTATCTTCGACGACCAGGACAAAGCCCTGCGGGAGAGATTCCGGTTGGATGGAGCCTCTGGCCGAATCCGGCTGTGCGGCAGGGGTCGGCGGCGGCTCTGAGTTGCCCGGTGGAGGGGACTTTTCATCGGCACGTTGGCCCTCCGCCGGCCCGGACCGGCCCGCCAGCGCCTCGCCGACGGCGTTTGCGCCGCCGGTGTCACCAGCCCCCGCGCCGATGGGCGTCATCTTCCGGGGAGGATTGGCCAAGGAGAGTGCGATAGCCCAGATGAGCAACCCGATGATCAGGATCGGAAGGATCAACCAGATGCTGAGGAGAACATTTTGGCGGCGCATGTGCCACAATCCTATCGGTTTGACGGCCAGGATCATTCTCAACTCCGGTGCGGAAGAGGGGCGGGACGAGCGCTTTTGCCTCATCCGACGGCCGCGGGGATTGTCGGGCGCCGGGGTTCGGAGCGGCCCGGCGGAAGATCGAAACCGTTACCGCACTTATTCGAGCGGCGGATAGGCGTTGCGGGAAGTGCCCGCGGAGTTCACTTCTTCGCGAACGCGGCGGCGACGTTCGACCAGTTAACGACGTTCCACCAAGCCGCGACATAGTCGGGGCGCCGGTTCTGATAGTTGAGGTAGTAGGCGTGTTCCCAAACGTCGAGGCCCAAGAGGGGGGTGCCCTCGCAGCCGGCGATGGGTTTGCCCATGAGAGGATTGTCTTGGTTGGCGGTGGAGCAGATCTCGAGTTGGCCGCCATTGGCGACCAGCCAAGCCCAACCGGAACCGAAGCGACCAGTACACGCCGTGGCGAATTTTTCTTTGAACGTATCGAACGAACCGAACGCGGCGGTGATGGCGGAAGCGAGTTCGCCGGTCGGGGCACCGCCGCCACCCTTACCGGGTGCGGCCATGAGGTCCCAGAACATCGAGTGATTGACGTGTCCACCGGCGTTGTTACGGACGGCGGCGCGTTTATCGTCGGGAATTTCCGAGAGCCGTTGGATGATTTCAACCCCGCTTAGCTCGGCGAACGCGTGTCCTTCCAGAGCCTTGTTGGCGTTCGTGACGTAGGCGGCGTGGTGCTTCCCGTGATGAATGGTCATGGTTTTGGCATCGAGGTGGGGTTCCAAGGCGTCGGGGGAGTATGGAAGGGGGGG
>CAZJXA010000079.1:0-6603 GCA_964549785.1 uncultured Phycisphaeraceae bacterium
CCCCAGCCCCGAGATCAAACCCCGGCCCGCGCGTCGCCGCCTCCCGGATACGCGCCGGTCGATCACCCACAAGTTCAACGTCGCCGGTCACGAAGGCTACCTGAACGTCGGGCTCTATGACGACGGCCAACCCGGCGAACTTTTCATTACCATGAGCAAGGAAGGCTCGACGATCGGCGGCCTCATGGATTCGCTCGGGACGGCCACCAGCGTCTCGCTCCAGTACGGCGTGCCGATCAAGAGCCTTGTCGACAAGTTCAGCCACCAGCGCTTCGAGCCGGCCGGAATGACCGAGAACCGCGACATCCCCTTCGCCAAAAGCCTCGTCGACTACATTTTCCGATGGCTCGGAATGCAGTTCATCCCCGGATACCGCGAGGAGCACGCGCCCCGCCGTTCGGGTCCCGATCCGTCTGCGCTCTCGCCCGTCGCGGCCGCACCGATCGGCCTCATGAACCCCGACTCCGCCTTCGCAAAGAACCCCGCCGCCGCCCCGACTTTGGCGTCTCCGCTGCTGCGGGCGCTCGCGCACACGGCAGAGTCCGCCTCGGTTTCCAGCACTCTCAGCGACTACATGGAGCGGGTCAGCGATGCGCCCGCCTGCGACGTGTGCGGCAACGTCACCGTCCGCAGCGCATCCTGCTACAAGTGCCTCAATTGCGGCAACAGTCTGGGCTGCAGTTGATCGTCTGAACGTTGCGCCATCCACGGGCAGAAACGAAGGAGGTCCATCGCCGGAGGCCATTGGAAGGCCATTGCCGGACATCGCATCACGAGCCAGGGGACGGCGCCACACGGAAGTGCGCCGGAACCGGATTCTCAAAGGATGAGGATCGGTTCGATTTAACCAGCCCCACGCACCCGCACCCGTTTCATACGGTCGCTGATTTGGGAACACTCTGACGCCGCTTTTTTCGGCGGTGTCCGGGAACCACTGAGCGGTCCGGTACCAAAGTCGGGACAAAGATCCGGCGGCGGCGACCAAGGAAAATGGGAGACGGGCGCAGCGATGTCCGATAAAATGCGCGTTCGTCGAAACGGCCTCCTTCGTTTCTGCTCGTGAGAAGCCACTTCGGATCGCCATCCAAATCTAGTGTTTATTCGGGAATGACTGGATGGGCCGGAGTGTTCATCGTCGATTTCCCGCATTTGTACCGGGAAGAATGTCGCTCTGAGGCATCGGATTGTCCATCCGTAGTGATCGTAAGGACGAAAGAAAGTACATTCGGGAAGAAATCCGTATTTTTCCCGTGACAAGCGGCACGAAAGACGTTACGCTTGTGTTGCCCGAGAGAGGGCTTCGCTTCTGTGTATCCACATCCGCGTTGGGCGGGTGGCAGAACTAATACGAGTTTGGGAGGAGAGTTCAAATGCGTTACGTCCTTGCTTTGGCCATTGCGGCGGGTGCAGCTGTTTCTGCGGCGTCAGCCCAGAATGAGTTGGTCACGTTCTCTTACGACGATCTTGCTGGCGCCTACACGGGCACCGCGGCAGGCGGGCTCTTTACGGCAATCGCCGTCGATAACGCCATCCTGCAGTCGCAGGGCGGCGCTTCGCGGGTTGAGCCGGTCGCCGGCAACGCGATCTTCGAGTCCGGCTTCGTCAGCGGCGCTAATTCGGCCGACTTCACCATCAGCCTCACCGTTGGCGCTGTCGCCATCGACGGCACCCGTCCGGGCGCCGGTTCCTTCGTCGCGACCGATGCCGACGGCGACACCATCACCGGCACCGTCGCGGGTAACTGGAGCCTCGTCGGTTCGTTCCTCGTCTTCGGCGGCGGAACCTCCGTCGTCCTCGCCGGTACCGAGTTCAACGGCACCGACCCTGTCTCGACCGACTGGGACATGGACCTCCCCGGCACCAATCCTTACGATGGCGCCATCGTTTCTCTCACCTTCGGTGCGAGCGACTTCTTCAACACCTCGTTCGCCGATCGTGCGACCGGCGTCGAAGGTCAGATCGTTCCCGCCCCCGGCGCTCTCGCTCTCATGGGCTTGGGTGGCTTGGTCGTCGGCCGCCGTCGCCGCTGAATCCAGCGACGTCTGCTGAAGTGACTCACGGAAAACTTCGAACGGACTCCAAAAAACTTTGGAGTCCGTTTTTTTTCGTTGAGATTAAGAACGCGCTGATCACTGATTCTCGAGCGCCCCGCCCGCCGCCAGCATCCATGCCTCTGTCGAACCGGCGAACGTTGCTGGGATCAATATGTGCCCGGACAATCGGTCTTCGGTTCGACCCGCGTCCGCAGCCAAGCCAATGGCCCTTCGCGGCAGATTCCGCCTTGGCCCAATCGCTTCAACGCTCGCGCCCTGCGGCCCTGCGCGGGCGGGCGGGGGTCAATCCTCACATCAACCAGTTGGCCCCGCGATCTGTCCGCAGCGTCTTGGCGAGATTCCAGCCGCAGCCCGGCTGGAATGTCTGGGTCGCGTGTACGCGATCGTCGATCTCGCGGCAGAATGCCGGAGCGCCGATGCAGTCAGCGCCGGGCACGTAAAGAACGCGCACCCAGAATCCAAGAATCTGTTCGTCGGGGTGAAACCATGACCTTTGTACATCCGCTCTCCCGCCTCTTCTGCTGGGTCTGCTAGGGCGATCACGAACCTGGGTCCATTTGAGCGTCTGCCCGCTCAGTGCTGCCCGTTGCCGCACTCGCTCCGAGTCACCCGGGGTTCGGAACACCCGCCGGCAATCCTGAATCGCGCGAAAATGGGTCCGAGATCTGCCGCGTCACGGGGTCTCTCAACAAAACACATGAAATCACTGGCTCGTGAAAAGGTTTTAACCCGGGGCGTCTAGGGTAATCCCTTTCGCCTTTGCAGAACCTGAACTGGCCAGCGATCTGCCAATCCGCGCCCGGACCATTATCTGACCACAACTGTTTGCCGAATGAGTACTTGCAACGATCGACGGCGATTCGAGAGCACAATCTCGCAAGCATTCACGGGTTTTCCAGTGCTAAATCCGCGTCGTCGGTGAGTCTAGGGAAGGCTACCTAGTCACCGGAAGTTGAGAATTCTCTTCATCTGGGGATCCGTAAGTCGTCCGGTTCCGAAAGAAAAGGGGTGACAGACGGCACAGACGGCTCAGAAATTTCGTGCAAGAGCAAACTTTTCTGTTGACATCTGGTTCGGAATGTGACACACTATGGGGGTCAGGGACTGAGACACCCTGATTCTGTTTCATAAGGGAGATCTTCATCCAGTTCGGGTGAAGCCACAAAGGGAAGAGGAGAGGACTATGTCAATTCGTATCGGTAAGTCAGTTGCTGCTCTGGCCATCACGGCCGGCGGGCTTTTCGCTTCGGCGGCTTCCGCTGATGTCGTTCTTGTGTCCATGTCGTACGACGATCTGTCTGGCTCGTACAGCACCGTATCGGGTAACTTCACGGCCCTCGCCGTGGATCAGCCCAATCTGCGGTCGTACGCCGACGTGTCGCGCTTAGTCGCGACTCCGGGCAACGCCTCGTTCGCCCCAGGCTTCGTCAGCCAGGCCGATGATGCCGCGTTCGGCCTTACTATCAGCGTTGGCGCCCTGAACGTCAACAACACCCGTAACGGCGCCGGTTCATTCACCGCGACCGATGCGAACGGCGACACCATCGTCGGCGCCGTGAACGGCACTTGGATCAACCTCGGCTTCGGCTTCGTCCAGTTCCAGGGCGTCCTGACCCAAGTGTTCCTCAACGACAACGGCATCCAGGACGGCCTGTTCAACGGCTCCAACGGTGGTTCTTGGAACCTTAACCTCCCCGCCGCCGCTCCGTACACCGGGGCCTTGGTTCAGCTGACCCTCGGTGCGAACGGCTTCTTCTCCCGCGACTTCACAAACCGCGCCACCGGCCTCTCGGCCCAGATTGTTCCCACCCCGGGAACTGCGGCTCTCCTCGGCCTCGGCGGTCTCGCGATGGTCACCCGTCGCCGCGCCCGCTAAACCGTTCTTCGCGGCAGCCAACCGGCCTTCCGGTCCGATTGAGATCACTTTCTACGATCTCCCCAAAGTTCTCAAGGCCCTCGGCACACGCCGGGGGCTTTTTTTTAGTCGCCGCGATTCACGCCCAAGTTCACTCAGCCCCGAGAACAACCGAGGTCTTGCGAGCCGGTTCGCTTCACCACGGTGAGTCCGCCGCACACTTTGAGTGTGACCCGTTGCTCCCAATCCCCATCGCGGCACGGCTAGTATTCGGCCCGATTTTTAGAGACCTCCAAAACCCACAGGGAAACACGCACATGGCGACCGGCCGGGCAAAGATCAGCATTATCGGTTCGGGCAACATCGGCGGCGAATGTGCCCGTTCCATCGCCATGAAGGAACTCGGCGACGTCGTCCTGCTCGACATCCCCATCAAAGACAAACCCGAACTTCACATGCCCAAGGGCAAGGCTCTTGACCTCGCGTGTTGTGGACCCGTCGAGAAGTTCGACGCCACAATCACCGGCTCGTTCGATTACAGCGACATCGCCGGTTCCGACGTCGTCATCGTCACGGCCGGAGTTCCCCGCAAGCCCGGTCAGTCGCGCGACGACCTCGTCGCGATCAACGCCGGCATCGTCAAGAGCGTCGCGACCAGCATCAAGCAGCACGCCCCCAACGCCTGCGTCATCGTCGTCAGCAACCCCCTCGATGCCATGGTCTATGTCATGTGGAAAGTCACCGGGTTCCCGGCCACCCGAGTGCTCGGCCAGGCCGGCGCTCTCGATGTCGCCCGCTACAAAACCTTCCTTGCCATGGAACTTGGCGTCAGCGTCGAAGACATCCAAGGCCTCCTGTTGGGCGGCCACGGCGACGACATGGTCCCTCTCCCCCGCCTTACCAGCGTCAACGGCATCCCGGTCCAGGATCTCCTCTCCGCGGAAAAGATCCAGGCCTGCGTCGATCGCGCCAAGGCCGGCGGCGGCGAGGTCGTCAAACTTATGGGCACCAGCGCGTGGTACGCGCCGAGCGCCGGCACCGTCGAGATGGTCGAGGCCATCGTCCGCGACAAGAAGCGCGTGATCCCCTGCGCCGCATTCTGCGACAAGGAGTTCGGGGTCGCGGCGTCCAACGGCGGCAAGGGGCTCTTCGTCGGTGTCCCCTGCGTTCTCGGGAAAAACGGTGTCGAGAAAATCATCACCTTCAAGATGAACGACGACGAGCAGAAGTCCATGAACGAATCCATCAGCCACGTCAAAGACCTGATCGGCGCTACCGTCAAATTGTTCCCCGACCTCGCCGCCTGAAAATCAAAGTCGCGGGTCCGGCGATGCACATCCGCCTGCCAAACCCGCCTGTCACCCGTCCAATCACGAAAGGATTTTTCTCCGATGCTCACGAAATCCCTCTTGCTGGCACTCTCCGCCGGGCTCGCGCTCGCGCTCCCCGGTTTCTCTCCCAGCGCCTCCGCCCAGGACGTCGCGATCGAAAAAGTCGACGCCTCTCAGGCCCCGCGCCTGCCCCCCAGTTTCGATAAGCCCGAGATGCAACGCATCGCCGAGATGCTCACCGGTTCGTGGAAGGCCACCATCGCGGACATGGGCGGCGCCACCAAGGACGTGGTCCTGAGCTTCGCCCCCGTCCGCATCGAAGGGTTGCCCAACACCGTCTTCGCCGAAACCTCCGAGGCCGCCGCCCTCAACCGCCCGTTCCGGCAGGAAATTCTTCAGCTCTACCAAGCCGCCGACGGCCTCCGAATCCGCACCTTGGAGCCCCGACGCACCCGCGCCTACATGGGCAACCTGGCCGGCCTCTGGGCCGCCCCCGCGGCGTTCCCCCAGCTCTCCGCCGACGATCTCGTCGCCACGCTCGACTACGTCGTGACGGTCGCGGGAGACGGCTTCACTGCCAAGACACCGCACCCCTATCCCACCGCCAACGGCGGCGCGTTCAATATGTCGTCGGAAGTGAAGATGTCCGGCAACTCGCTCATGATCGCCGATCGCGGCATGCGCGCCGATGGCCAAGCCGCGTGGGGGCCCGCAAGCGGAGCCTTCGACACGTTCACCAAGTTTGATCCCGGCGTCAAGGTCACCGACATGGGCTCGGGGCTCTACGTCCTCGATTTCAAGCCCACCACCGGCGAGCCCGCCAAGCAGGGCGACCTCGTGAAGTGTCACTACGCCGGCTATCTCGAGAGCGGCCAGACCTTCGATTCCTCGTATGACCGCGGCACGCCCTTCACCTATCCCCACGGCCAGCCCCTCATCGAAGGCTGGAACAAAGCCATGAGCGACGTCAGCAAAGGCGCTGTCCGCCGCCTCATCATCCCCGGGCCGATGGCCTATCCGGGCGGCCGCAAGCCCATTATCCCCGCCAACGCCACGCTCATCTTCGACATCGAAGTGCTTGATATCACCCCGCCGCCGGCCCCGCCCGTCGCCGCCACGCCCGAGATGAGCAACACCAACCCGGACCCGACCGGTGCCAAGCCGGCGTCACAACCGGCGCAGCCCGAACAGAGTCAGCCCAAGTAACCGTCGATCAACTCCGCATCGCTCCCAAGGGGCGCCGCCTGCCGGCGTCCTTTTTCATGCGCGGGCCACCGCGCGCTACGATCCTCCCACCATGGCCCGGCGGGATTTCTACGACATTCTCGGTGTAAAAAAAGATGCTTCCGCCGACGACATCCGC
>CAZJXA010000079.1:6613-13316 GCA_964549785.1 uncultured Phycisphaeraceae bacterium
CATCCGCAAGGCATACCGCGGCCTCGCCCGCAAATTCCACCCCGACGTCAACAAAAACCCCGACGCCGCCAAAAAATTCGCCGAAGCCCAGCACGCCTACGAAGTCCTCTCCGACGAAACCAAGCGCCGCCGCTTCGATCAATACGGCGACACCGCCGACAACGGCGCGGCCACTTCGCCGCAAGGCGCCGGCAATGGAACATACAACTGGAGCAACGTCGCCGGCCCCGGCGGGTTCCGTATGGACGGGTTCGACCCCGACGAACTATCTTCGATCTTCGACGCCGTCATGGGCGGTGGTTCCAACACCAACATGAACAGCGACTCGCCCTTCGGCTCGCGCGCCCGCAAGCCCGGCCGCAAGAGCGGTGGGGCGTCAGGCCCAGCCCGCGGCCGTGCCTCGGCCGTTCCCGCCCCCGTGCATCACACCCACCGCATCACCTTCGACCGCATGGCCCAGGGCGGCACCGAATCCCTCGCCCTCAGCGAAGACGGTGCCCGTCGAACCATCGAGGTCCGCATCCCCAAGGCCGTCGAAGAAGGCACCCAACTCCGTATGCGCGGCGCCGTCCAATCCTCAGGCGCTGATCTGGTACTCACCGTCACGGTCGGCCCTCATCCGCTCCTGGTCCGCGGCGAAAGCGGCAACCTTGGCAAAGGCCTTGACCTCTTCCTCACGCTCCCTCTCACCATCCCCGAAGCCGTGTTCGGTGCCAAGGTCACCGTCCCCGGGGTCAAAGGCCGTGTCGAACTCTCTATTCCTCCCAGGAGCGATTCCGGGTCGCGGCTCCGCCTCCGCGGCCAAGGGCTTGAAGACGACACGGGGCGCAAGGGCGACCTCATCGTCTCACTCGCCCTGATGGTCGCCGATCCGGCAAGGCTCACGCCCGAGCAGGCCGCTTCATTGAAAACCATTTCGGCAGCGACAGATTCTCCACGAACCGGACCGGGATGGATTTAATTTCTTTAATCTAACTCCCCGCTGCTCCTCTGAAGTTGACAAACACGCCTCAACAGCGCACAGTTCCGCCCTTGGGGTTTGCAGCGGCGGGCACGGATCGCCCTCCGCTTTCGAGGCAGGGGGTTCAGCAGGGGTTTGCTCAAACAGCGTCATCAATTCTTCGTGGTCCTGCTCGCGTTGGCCGACGCTCTCATGGTCGCCGGTGCCTGTATCGCGGCGTGGGGCCTCCGCAGAGTGTCTGTGGGCTCCGGCTGGCCCGATACGTTCGGACCTTGGGTTCGTGAGCCCGCCACCCTCCTCGCGATCCCCGTCACGCTCTACGCCATCTACGCCTTCGGTCTTTATCGACCGCGCCGCGACCGCAGCGTCCTGGCCGAACTGGGCCAAATCCTCAAAGCGTCCCTGACCGCGGTCGTTATGCTCATCGTCCTCACCTGGGCGATGGTCGGCATCTGGCCCGCCGACGAAGTCCGCACCAGCACCGAGTTCCGCGGCCTCCGACTCGACGCCGGCCGCATCGAGGTCGGCATGTTGGCCGCGTTCCTCCCCGTCTGCCTCGCCGCCGAACGCCTGGCCTTTCGCACCGCCCTGCGTTTCCTTCGCCGCCGCGGCTGGAACCTCCGGCACGTCTGCCTCATCGGCACCGGCCGCTTGGCCCGCGTCGCGTGCCGGACGCTCGACCGCAACTCCTGGACGGGCATCCACGTCGCCTACTTCCTTTCTCACAACGACCAACACGCCCCGGGCTCGCTTTGCCTCGGTCGGCCCGTCTTGGGCGGGCTTTCCGATCTCGAGTCGGTTCTCGACCGTCACAAGCCCGACGCCGTCTATATCGCCCTGCCCCTGGCCCGCGCCATCGCCCGTCCGGCCATCCTCCGCCGTCTCGAGCGCTTCCCGGTAGACGTCCGCCTGATCCCCGAAGTCGCCCCCAGCCATCTCTCGCAGAGCATGTCCGTCCACGAACTCGACGGCATGCCCATCCTCAGCGTCCGTGAAAACCCGACCCACGGGTTCGGGGGCTTCGCAAAACGCGGGCTCGACCTCGCGGGTGCGGCCTTCGGCCTGCTCCTCTTCTCTCCCCTCATGCTGCTGATCGCCTTGGGCGTACGCCTCTCCGGCCCCGGCCCCGTCATTTTCTCACAACGCCGCGTGAGCGCGGGCGGCCACCTCTTCAATATCTTCAAGTTCCGCACCATGTTCCACGCCGAGGACGAGCAGGGCCCGGCCCGCTGGACGGCCCAGGACGACACCCGCATCACCCGCTTCGGCAAGTGGCTCCGCGGCACCAGCCTCGACGAACTCCCGCAACTCCTCAACGTCTTCCTCGGCGACATGAGCCTCGTCGGCCCCCGCCCGGAACGCCCCGAACTCATCGAACGCTTCCGCGACGACTGGCGCGGCTACATGCTCCGCCAGCACGTCAAAGCCGGCATCACCGGCTGGGCCCAGGTCAACGGCTTCCGCGGCAACACCAGCCTCAAAAAACGCCTCCAGCACGACCTCTACTACGTCCGCCACTGGAGCCTCGGCTTCGACGTCAAAATCCTCTGGCTCACCCTCTTCCGCGGCTTCGTGCACCGCAACGCGCATTGACGTTGCCCGCCGATCGGTCGCTATCCGTTTCAAACCGTTGTTCGAGGACCATGCTTCGGGGGGCTGCGGCCCGTCCGTTCCGCTATTCCTCACACAGTTTTAGCACAGTGTTCACACGATCCTGACAGCGCTCCCGGGCCGCTTCCATATCTTCTCTCTGTTACCGTCGGAGGCCCGGCCGTTGTCCAATGGTCAGAGGGCCTTCCGACCTTTGAGAGGAGGAGTTTTTCAATGCGGACGTTCACACTCATTGCCGCCGCTGCACTGGTCACTGCCGCCGGCCTCACTCACGCGGCCGATATCGAGGGCCTGCGGTTCATCGACGACTTTTCGATCGCCACCGGCACGCAGTTCGACGGCACCAACGTCGGCGGACTCTCCGGCATCGACTTTGACCCGGCGACCGGCCGATACTGGGCGATCTCCGACGACCGATCGGGCTTCAACCCCGCGCGGTTTTACAACCTGAACGTGAACTTCGATCTTAACTCCATCAACAGCGTCAACTTCAACAGCCGGACCAACATCCTGCGGCCCGACGGCACCAACTTCCCCACCAACCAGGTCGATCCCGAGGCCATCCGCTTCGACCCCGCCACCAACTCGCTGCACTGGTCGAGCGAGGGCGAGCGCAACGGCCTCGACCTCCAGAACCCCTTCGTCCGCGAGATGAACCTCGACGGAACGTTCGTGCGTGAATTCAACACCCCCACCCGCTACAACCCCACCGCCGGCCCCGTCGGCATCCGTCGCAACCTCGCGTTCGAGTCGCTGACGCTCTCGACCGATGGAGCGACTGTCTACGCCGCTACAGAGAATGCCCTCTTTCAGGACGGCCCGGCCGCCAACCTCAGCAACTCCAGCCCCTGCCGCGTGATCTCATACACCAAGGCCACCGGGGCTTCGGGCGCTGAGTACGTCTACGTGACCGACCCCGTGGCCGCCGCGCCCAACCCGGCTGGCACCTTCGTCACCAACGGTCTGGTCGAACTTTTGGCCATCACAGATACCACCTTCCTGGCGGTTGAGCGTTCGTTCTCGACCGGCATCGGCAACTCCATCCGCATCTACAAGGCGTCGCTCGCGGGCGCGACCGATGTCAGCGGATTCGATGCCCTCCCCGGCGGCTACACCGCCATGACCAAAGAACTCCTCTTCAACGTCGATTCGCTGGGAATCCCCCTCGACAACATCGAAGGCATCACCTTGGGGCCCACGCTCTCCAACGGCAGCCGCTCGGTGCTGCTGGTCTCGGACAACAACTTTTCCTCGACCCAGTTCACGCAGTTCTTGGCCTTTGAGGTGATTCCGGCCCCGGGTTCACTCGCGGTCCTCGGCCTCGCCGTCCTCATGGGCACGCGTCGCCGTCGCTAAGCCACCGGCCTGGCGGGCATCGGCCCGCCCGTCGCCACCGGCCCACCACATTTCAATTTCATCGCCACTCCACGACCTCGACGTTTCAAGAACGTCGGGGTCGTTTTTCGTTTCGGCGGCCGCCAATACAGGTGTCCATGGCGCCCGCGCCGCACCATCCGAGCCCACGCCCAAAACCACTCCCGAAGATACACTCAAACCGGCCTCGGGACTCTCAAGAATCGGCTCAAACTCATCAGGTCACGCCCCGCTGACGTTCGGCCCGGAAGGCCCGCGCCCCGGCGAACGCCCGCTCCGACGCAGGCGGCACAACGCCTTCACCGCGATCGGAACTCGGGCGGAAAATCGATCGGTTCGCTGACGTCGAGTTCCAATTTCGTGCCGTCGTGCGTCTCTGCGCCCACCGTGAACGCGCCCCATGCCAGTCGCTCCAAAGCGGCGATTCCTCGCTCTGGTTCAACCGGCACGACCGGATTGATAAACGTCGGATGCAGGTAAAAGGTAACCCGACCGGTCACGGTCGCGCTCGGTTCAATCGGCCGCACCCACAGCCGCACCCGAAAGTATTTTGAATCGCCCTCCACGGGCGTGACGGCCGCCAGGAGGACGTACCCACCTGCGATCGCACGCCCGCCCCACCGACCCTTCTGAGGATCGGACGGATCAGAGCCCGCAAGGCCCGCGGCAAGACCCGCCGGCGCCAGAATCAGCAAGTTCCAGATGCTGCCGCGGGCCGGTTGGAGCCACCAGCACCACGCCGACGCCGGGGCGTCTTGCCGCAGCCAGCACACGGCCGCGAGAACCAGAAACCAGACCGCTGTGGCGGCACCAGCGTGGTCATCAACGGCGTGAAACCGTCCTTCATGGCCTGCTGGAATGCCTTGGAGTCGAACGGGCTGGCAGAATCGGGAGTGGGCACGCTCACACCTTTCGAAAAGCCGCAACCATTTTTTCCTTGCCCTTGACGAACACCGGGTTCATACTGATCAGCTTCCAGCCGGAGGTGATGCGGTCGCCGATGATCTTCCCGGCGTCACTGTCCTTCACTTCCGCCAGTTCGAGTTTCTTCGGTTGCGTGCCCGGCGGTTCCAGAAAGCTGAACGACGCATAATTCATCGGAGAATCGGCGGCTTGCGCGGTGATCCGGTTCATCCCCGCGCTCAGCGAAGTCAGTTGGAAGCCGCCGGCCTCCTTGAATCGGATGGCCGACGAAGTTTCCGCCAGCGTGTACGTGCCGTCGATGATCGTGTCAAACGGTGTCATGGCCATGTTCCTCCAAAACGGGCTTTGTTCCTACTCACTCGGCACCCCGGCGACGTCGAATGCACGGCCAATCCGCTCGAGTTCGGCCTCCAGCGCCGCGCCTTCTTTTCCTTGGAGCAAATCATTCACGCCGCCGAGCAAGTTCCGTTTGGGATCTCCTCCCAGAGTGCTCGCGAGTTCTAGCATGGATACGAGTGACAAGGCCTGGGCATCGCTCATCAGAAGCACACGGTTCGTCAGGGCGCTTCTCAGATCAATCTGTGTTTCGCTCGCCGCGTACACCCGGTCGTACCGCGACTGGATGATCTCGTCGACCTCCGCTTCACTCTGCTTGACGGCCGCGCCCGCGTCGTTCGTGAGCGCGATCAGCGCCATCGTCACCGACCCCGCGCGAAAGTATTGATCGACATCGCCCAGCGCCTTCGCGAGGGGGTATGTGGTGGTGTTCAGATCAAGCTGCATCTCGATCTGGGCCCGCTTCGCGGCACGGAGGGCCTGCATCTTCGGGATGATGACCTGTGTCGACTGGTCGAAGAAGAAGTTCTTCTCGGCCGATGCCCGGGCCCCGACCAATCCGCCCGATATCGCGTGCAGGATGGCTTTCGTCGAGGCCGGCCCGATCAGGGCGCCGACCGCGTTCAGACTGATAATCGTGATGTCCGAAGTAAAGTCGAGCGTTGAGCGTGTGCGACGAAGTTCGTCTTCCAGCAACGCGTAGTGGGCGTCGACAAATCGCATGCGCTGGGATACCGCCGTGCCCCGAATTTCACGTCTCTCCCCTTCCGATCCGACGGTGCGGTACTCTTCCTGGAACGTGTCGCTGTCGATCCACTCCACGCGGATCCGCTCGATCTCGCCGTCCGAAAGCACGGCCTTCCCGAACGATTGCTTCCGCCCGCTGCAGCCCCCTTGAACAACCGCGATGAAAAATAGCAGCAGCAATGCACATGCGCGGGACGCGAACATCCGCCCGCGACCGCCTCGGCTCGACGTTTGCGTAACGCGTGCGATCGTGCAGCAAGCGACTTCACTCTGAGTCATGATGATCACCTTTTTCGTAGCTCTCAGCCGATTCCGAGTACATGCTCTCCACAGTCTCCGCCCGGAGGGCGCTCGACCGTTGCCGGAGTCGGCAGCCCTTCGCAAGCCTCCGGTGACACCCGCGGACACCCCGCTGACACCCTACCGCTCGGCGAATCATGTGTGGTACTAGGCTGATGACTTTCTAAGCCCTTCATCGTCGCCGTCGTCCCAATCGTGGCGTTCGTTCCCTAACGGTCGAGGGCAGAATAACCGAATCTGATTCGCATTGCAAGACGTCGAGGCCAGCGCAAACGTTGCGCATGTGATGTGCCTGCCGGTGGGCAGACGGAGCGCCGGAACCGACGGGCATTGATGCGGTTGGGCAGACGAACGCTCTCGTCGCCGACAACTCGAAATGTTGCCTACCGACAGGATGTTCCGGCGTCATTCGGCGCGCCGTAGCCCCCGTCCCACCCGATCGTCCCACCC
>CAZJXA010000080.1:0-12320 GCA_964549785.1 uncultured Phycisphaeraceae bacterium
GGCCCACCCGCGGCGGCATGGACGACCACGGCGCCATGGGCACCGACAAGATCCGTTTCAGCTAAGCCTCGTTCACCCAACCATCTCAGGACCCCGGCCGCCTTCGGCCGGGGTTCTTTGTTGCGTGCGGTTGGCAGCAGGGTGTAGGATCAGCGGAATGGAAACGGCGGCCCACCCGAATCCCGGTTTTCGGCCGATCCCGGCCATTGCGCACGGTTTGACCGGCGGAACAATCCCTGAACCCTCGTCCCACCCCCTGTTCGCCACGCTCGACGAGGCGGCCGACCGAATGCTCACGACCGCGCGGGCCGCGACCGGCGATCGGGCGTCGCCCGTCGCGTTCGACCATCGGTCCCCGCTCGATGTCCACACTCGCGACGAGTCTGAAGGCGTCGGTGTGGCCGCGGAGCCGCCAGAAAGTGATCCGGCCTCGAACGAATCACCTCCTCCCGAATTCCGTCCGCCCGCACCCCGCGGAGCCGTTTCCAACCCGCACTCGGTCCCCGTCAGGGCGGTCGCCGTCATCGATGTCGGCAGCAACGCCGTGCGGATCGTGGCGATTTCGCACGGCTCCGATGCGCGCCGGCGAACGCTCTTCGAGGATCGCGTCCGCACCGGCCTGGGGGTGGGGCTCGCTGGCGGGACCGGGCTTACCGACGATGCGATCGAAGAAACCGCGGCGGCGGTGCGGAAGTTCGTGAAGCGGGCCGTTGCGTCCGGGTGTGAGCCGGTCTGCATCTTCGCCACTGCGGCAGTCCGCGAGGCGCCGAACGCGGAAACGTTCTGTGCCCGAGTGCGCGATCAGACCGGGCTTCAAGTAGAGGTTCTTTCCGCCCGCGACGAAGGGCTGATGGCGTTCCGAGGTGCGAACCTTCACACCGAGGCCCGGGACACCGAAGCGCTGGTGGATATCGGCGGAGGCTCCGGACAGATCGTGCTGGCCCGGCGCGGCGTCGTGATCACCAACGTTTCACTCCCGCTCGGTGCCCTGCGGTTGACCGAACGCTTCGGCGATGTTGGACCGGAAGCGCTCGCCACCTTCGCTAACCTCCGTAACTTTGTAGACGAAACCGTCAGGGCGGCCATCCCGAAGTGGTGGACCCCGATCGAGGAGGTCGTGGGGTGCGGGGGCGGTTTTACGTCCGCCGCCGCCATCGATACCGCATCAAGATCGGCGGCATCACCGGCAATCGGTTCCGGCGCCATCGAGTCCCGAACCCTCCTCGAGCGGGCGAGTATCGGGGCATCGATGAACCGCCTCCGAGCAATGACCCCCGCCGAAAGAGCCTCGTTCCCGGGCCTCCCCGGCGATCGAGCCCGTATCGCCTTCGCCGGTCTCTGCGTGGCCGATCGGGTGATGAAGCACCTCGGCGCCAAGCGGGCCCGCCTTTCTTACGCTGGCGTGCGGGGCGGGCTTGTCGACCGCCTCTTGGAAGCCGCGAACGCCGCGCCAAGCCCCCTCGCGGGCGCGGAACGGCTGGCCGACCGCTGCGGTGATGAACGCTCCCACTCGAATCATGTGCGCATCCTCGCGCTCTCACTCTTTGATCAACTCGAAGCGGCCGGCGTGACCAGGCTGACATCGAGCCATCGCGATTTGCTGGCGATCGCGGCCACCGTCCACGACGTCGGCGTGCTCGCCGGCTACGAAAAACACCACAAATCCGGGCGCGATATCGTCCTCAATCAGCCGATCGAAGGGTTGACCCAGCGCGACAACGTCGTGGTCTCCCAGATCGTCCGCTACCACCGCAAGGCAGGCCCGAGCGCGGCCCACGAAGGGTTCGCCGCCCTTGACGCCGCGGACGCCGATCTGGTGCGCCTGCTCTGCGGCATTCTCCGCATCGCCGACGGGCTGGACCGGACACACACGCAGACCGTTCATTCAGCGCGGCTTCACCGCTTTGCCTCCGAAGTTCGCATCGTTGTGACCGCTTCCGGCGAAACCGAGGAGAACCTGCACGCCGCCACGCTCAAAGCCGACGTGCTCTCCCACCACCTCACCGCGCCGATTCGGATTGAACGGTTACTCTGACCGCCACCCGTGATTCGGACTCCTGAAGTTGACCTTGGCGCACCGGAAGTTCACTTCGCCCCGCCGCTGGCCCCTCCCAACCAGCCTTTGCGCCGGAAGTACAGCAGCATGCCCGCCGCGATCGCAGCGCACAACCCCATGACCATCACATACCCGAACGGCCAATTCAGTTCGGGCATGTTCCATCGGCTGGTTTCCCGGAAGTTCATCCCGTAGACGCCGACGACAAAAGTCAGCGGCATGAAGACCGTCGAGAAAATCGTCAGAACCTTCATCACCTCGTTCATTCGGTAACTGGCCATCGACAGCGAAAGTTCCAGCAGGCTCGACGCGGTTTCCCGTGCGTTCTCCAGAATGTCGATCAATTGCACCGTGTGGTCATAGCAATCCCGGAAGTGGAGACGCGTCTCGTCGGTGATGAGCGGGCACACGTCCCGCACCAGCGTATTTGTCAGGTCCCGGAGCGGCCACACGCTGCGCCGGATGTCCGAGAGGTCGCGCCGCAAGCGATGAATCCCTGAGGCCGTCGCCGCGCTGAACCCCGTGGATGAAGCACTCTCGAGTTCCTCGGCCCGGTCGCCGAAATCTTCCGCGATCGGAAAGTACGCATCGATCGCCGCATCAAGCAGCGCATACGCGAGGTAATCCGCCGCCACGCCCCGAATCCGACCCACGGATCGTCGTACACGGTCGCGTACGGGCTCGAAGCAATCGGCCCGGCCCTCCTGAAACGTGATCACCACCCCCGGTAGAAGAAAGAGGCTGATCTGTTCCGTCATCACCACCGGGTGCGACGTGCCGGCGTCCGCGGTCGGCTCGGGCGCCCTGAACACGATGAACACCTGACCGCCATACTCCTCGACCTTAGGACGCTGATTGGTGTTCATCACGTCTTCAACCGCCAGCCGGTGAAGCCCGAAGTCGCGCGCCAGCGTTTCGACGACGCTCGCATCCCCGAAACCCGTCACATTGATCCACGTCACCCTCAGCCCCGTCGAAAGCGCCTTTACCTCTCCCACCTCCACCCCCGGGCGCTCGACCAGCCGTTCACTGTCATACCCCAACATGTCGATGACCGGCCGCGGCGATCCGGCGGGCGCAACGATCGTCCCCGGCGACGACCCAGCGGGCGGCCTGCGCTTGCGGTCGCGGCGTTTCCGTCGGATGCGGGCCGGGCTCACGCCTGCGCCTGCGCCCGGGCGGGCTTCCGCGCTTCGCCCCGCTTCGGCGCTGCCCGCCGGGTTGGCACCGAGCCCTGCTGCGGCACCGAGCCCTACTGCGGCACCAAGCCCCGCTGCGGCACCGGCTACGGGCCCCGCTCCGGCACCGGACCCCGTTTCGGCGCCGGGCCCCTCTTCGGCACCGGTCCCCGTTTCGGCGCCGGGCCTAAGTTTCGCGCGATCCCCGTTCTCATCCATGGCGACAAGCGTACCTCCACTGCTCCGCTCGCGCCCCTGCCCTTCCACGTCTCGCCCGCAATCCCGCCCCAAAGTCGGCCCGCTGCTTGATCCGATTCAGCCTGCACCCGCCGCCCGCCCGCAATATCATTCCCTCATGAACCGACGACCGTTTCCGTATAGCGCGGCATTTCACGGCGGCCTGCTGACCGTGCTCCTCGCCGTCTCCGCCGGGATGCCCGGCTGCCAGAAGGCCTACTACGGAACGATGGAGGCCTTCGGCAAGCACAAGCGCGACCTGCTCGTCAGCCGGGTGAAAGACGGCAGCGAAGCCCAAGACGCCGCGAAAGAACAATTCGCCTCCGCCCTCGAAGAGTTTTCCGCTCTCATCAACTTTGACGGCGGCAACCTGAAAAAGGCTTACGACAAAAGCAACTCTCAATTGGACGACTGTGAAAGCAAGGCCGCTACGGTCAAGGACCGCATAAAGTCCATCGAGAGTGTCGGCGATGCCCTCTTTGCCGAATGGAACAAGGAGCTTGACCAGTACTCCAACGCCTCGCTCCGCAACGCCAGCGAATCGCAACTCTCTGTTACCAAGAGCAAGTACACCGACATGCTCAACGCCATGAAGCGGGCCGCGGCAACGATGGACCCCGTTCTCGCCACCTTCCGGGACAACGTGCTGTTCCTCAAGCACAACCTCAACGCCCAGGCCGTCGCCTCGCTCAGGGGCGAGGTCGCAAAATTGGAGACCGATGTCCGGGACCTCATTCGCCAAATGGAAGCGTCCATCGCCGAGGCCGACGCCTTCATCCGCGACATGCAGTCTGCGGAATAGCACACGACCGACCGAAGGGTCTCCGCCGACCGTGCCGGGGCCCATCACCGCTCACACTGGGAATCGCATCATGGCCGGCGGCAGTTTCAACCACTACTCCAAGACCGCAAAGTCGGCCATCAACCGCTTCTACAGCCAGGCGGACACCCGCGCTATCAACAGACTGCAGGAACTAGTCTCCGACCTCGCGCTCGCCGACGACACCGCGAAGGACAAACTCTGGAAATCCGCGCAGACGACCCTCGCCAAGACGAACGCCCCGCCCGCCCGGGTCGTCGCCGTCATCCAAGCCCGAGACCTCAAGGCCTTTGCGCAATTGGTCTCCGGTATCGCCGCCGGTAAATTCGCCGAATAGCGGCTCGGCAGTCACCGGCCGTAAAGACTGGGCATTCATCGCTGCGCGAGGGCGTTGTCGCCGGAAACTCCGCTTTCCGCGCGATCGCACGGGTGGGTCGTTACATCCCCATCAGCATGGCCTTTTCCTTCATCATCTGACTTTCACGCATCATCTCGTCGGCCTTCATCATCATCTGATCGCGCGACATCCCGTTCATCATCTGGCCGGAGTTCATCCGCGTGCCCTCTACCTTCATCATCTGGCCTTCACGCATCATCTGGTCGGCCTTCATCATCATCTGGTCCTTCGACATGCCGTCCATCATCCGGCCAGAGCCCATCTGCATGGCATCGTCCTTCATCCGCCGGCCCTTCATCATCATGTCGTCGTCCTTCATCATCATCTGGTCGTTCGACATGCCGTCCCTCATTTGGCCTGAGCTCATCCGCATGGCGTCGTCCTTCATCCGCTGGCCCTTCATCGTCATGGCGTCGCCCTCCATCGTCATCTGGTCCTTCGACATGGACCCCATGCCGGACGTCGAGCGGTCGCGGGACATTGAATCGTCAGATTTGTCCCGACAACACGCCGAGGCCGAGAGGAAGTAGAAGGAGGCAGGAGCCGAGAGGGTCGCGACGCGGGTGAAGGTGTTCATGGCATGAGATTTTCGGTGCAGAGAAGTGATGATCGCGGCAGGCACAAGCCTGCTGTCGATCTCACGGCGAAGGACGTTAGCGGAGCGTGAGCGGACAACGCATGAAATAACCAGACATTCTCAGGCCAGGTTACTTTCACTCCTATTTCAGAGAATTAATAAGTGGCCGCGGGTGCGCCGTACTGTTTTTTTTGTTCCGAAACATCATACAACGACCAGAACGTCGCTCAACGGCTTGCGTTCAAGGTTCGGCACGGTGCACCCCTCGGCCGCGTACCCGACGGGCAGCACAATGAACGCCCGCTCATGGTCGGGCCGACCCAACAACTCCGAGAGAAAACCCATCGGACTGGGCGTGTGCGTTAACGTTACCAGGCCCGCATGGTGGATCGCTGCGAGCAAAAACCCGCACGCGATCCCCACGGATTCATTCGCGTAATACACTTGGCCCTGCCGCCCTTGGGCATCCGGGTCCGTCTTCATCATCTTGAAGACGACGATCACCCACGGCGCATCCTCAATGAAAGGCTTCGACGCGTCCGTTCCCAAGTATGCCAAATCCGAAAGCCATTCCGGGTTCGCCCGTCTCGCGTAGAACTCGCGTTCCTCCGCCTCGGCCGCCAGCCGTAGCTTCCGCTTGACCACCGTATCTCGCACCGCGACAAATCGCCACGGCTGCTTATGGGCTCCCGAGGGCGCAGTGGAAGCCGCCGCAACCACCCAACGGATCACTTCTTCCGAAACCGGTCGCGTGGAGAAATGCCGGATCGACCGCCGTCGGTCCAAGGTTCGATAAAACCGCTCCGCCTCCACCTCCGGCGATTCCCCGGGGCAAAAGCCCTCAAATTTTACACGTTGTTCCGGCACACCCATTGCGATCGGTTTCCTCAGTACGCCCGCGCCCGCCACGGCTCACCCAGGAGCCGCATCGCTCCGATGCTCGCTCCATGCGATTCGCCCGCAACCTCCGGATCATCGGCTCCTTGGGTCAGGGAGACGCCAATCAGCGCCGGCACGGGCGACTTCATATGCAGGATATCCGGTGCAGCCTCGGCACGTTGCTCGATCTATCCGCGTCCGGGATGCGCCTCAAAGCCCGCGGCACGATCCCGAAGACCGGCCAGATATTCACGGTCACCTTGCAGAGCGTGGACGGGCCTGTCCTCGTCGGATGCCGCATTCGCTGGTGGCGAAAGTGCGGCATGATCACCAAGGAAGTCGGAGTCGAGTTCGTCGATCCAACTCCGGCAATCTGCGCCGACTTGGGCCGACTCGCGCAACGGGCCGCCCACAACGAAAGCGTGCGCCAGGAAATCATCGACGGCCGGACACGCGAGTAACACCATTCTGACGTGGTTCACGCGTGCCCTTGAACAAGGGCCCGCGACGCGCCCGAGATGCCTAAACCGAATTGGCGGCCTCGTCGCACCTGTCCCAGCGGGGCATTTGCCGCGTCTGTCTTTACGGACGGACCGCCTTGCGTACGACAAGGTCTGCGGGGGCTCCTGAATCGTGGGCATCCTTCCGCACCTTCCCCCCCGGTCGGCAATCGGCTTTTCAGCCAACCAAAACAGCTGGCCTCCGCGGCAACCCCGCCCGCCGGCGGCCAGTACGATTGACAGATTCCCGCCCCTTTCAACGCCCGGAGACCGACGAAATGAAAACGTTCGCCTGCGCATTGCTCATCGCGGCCATCACCGTCGCGACCCCGAGCCTTTCCTCCGCCCAGACCGAGCCCGCGCGCGATAGTTCCAGAGCCAGCCGCATCGACCTCCGTCCCAAGTTCAAGGCCGGGCAGTCGGTCCGCTTCAAAATGGTGATGAAATCAGATTCCGGGGAAGCCGGCGGCCAGAAGATAGAGCAGGAAATCGTCGTCAAATTGACGGCCCGCATCACCGATCCGGAAAAAGGCTCGACCGTCGAGATGGCGTACGAGTCCCTCCGATTCCAACTCGAAGCCGGCGGAATGAACCTGACGTTCGACAGCACCAGGCCCAAGGACGACAGCCCCACCGACGCCATGCTCCGCCCGCTCATCGGCCTCAAAATGACCGTTGCGTTCGCCCCGGATGGAAATATCACCTCCGTTTCCATGGACGATGACGCGGACGGCGTTGCGGGGATGATCGCGGGTCAGTTCAGCGGCGCCGACGTCGCCAAAGGCATTTTCGGCCCCATCACGGGCATTAGCAAGGGCGACGGCCGGGCCGCCGTCGGCGAATCGTGGACGAACGAAGACGTGATCTCCGGGGCGATGGGCTCCACCCGCGTTTCAACGATCAACACGCTCGACAGCGTGAAGAACGGAAAGGCCAACATCTCGACCAAGGGGTCCGTGAAGCTCGAAGGTTCCGGCGGCTCTGGCTTGCCGACCGTCAACATCAATGATTCGATCATCACGGGCAAAGCCGTCTGGGATCTCGAAGCCGGGATGCTCGAATCGATGAAGCAGGATCAATCGTTCTCGATCGACACGCCCGACACCGGCAACGACCCGAACGGCAAAGTTGCCAAGATCCGCGCGAAGCACACGATGAGCGTCGAGGTCAACCGCCTGAAGTGATTCCGCCCGGGTACCTTTTCAGTCAATTCCCACGGCGACTTGCTGGTCACTCCGCGCCCTCTCGGCCAGAGCGCCGCGTCACGTTCTACCATTTCATCGCACACTCGCCTCTCGCCGCGGCAGGACGCCCTCTGAAAGCACTGTTCCCCAGCTCATTCCATCGCCGTTTGCTGCTGCTCGCGGCGGGTTGCCTCCTGCCCCTATCAGGACTGGCTTTTCGCGTCGGCACCCTCACCCTCACCCAAGGCGACGATATGCGGGCCGCCGCCGACGCCAAACTCGTCCGCCGTCAATGGACTGCGACTGTTCGCGGCAGAATCCTTGATCGTAAGGGCCGTGTCCTGGCGCAGGATCGCCCCAGTTACGATCTCACGGTGCCCTACTCCGTCATCACCGGCGACTGGGCCATCGCCCGGGCCACGGAGTCGGCTCGCCGCGCTGCGGGCGCGGGGTGGATGGACCTGAAACTCCTCCAGCGTCAGGACCTTATCGCCGAGTTGTTGCCGGTCTACCGACTTCACCTCGACAACGCTTGGAACGAACTCGCCGCCCGAGCCAATGTCTCCCGCTCGGAACTAGACGCCCGCCGCGACCGCATCATCAGCGAGGTCGACGGCCGCTTCGAGGCCGCCGCCTCGCGACGCCTCGAGACGGCTCTTGACGCCGCCCGCGCCCGGGGTGAAACCGTGACCGATGAATTCGTCGCCGCCCTCCGCAAGTCGGCTCGCCGGCCTCTGGCCGAGCAAACATCGTCCCACGTCCTTATTCCGCAGGTTTCCGACACGCTCGCGTTCGAGGTCCAATTGTTCGCGGAAGAGGAAGTGGAGCCCGATCTTTCTCGTCTTAGCGACGCCGCGCTCCAGATATTTTCCGCCCGCGCGCCCGCGCCGGTCGCCCGCATCCCCGGCTTGGCCGTCAGCGACGGCGGCAGCCGCACCTACCCCTTTGAGCGGGTTCCGGTTGAAGTCCCCCGCGACACGCTCCCCTCGCCGCTGGCGGTCGACGATTCCATCACCATCCAGGTCGATGGGGTCGCCTGTCACCTGATTGGCCGCGAACGCGACCGCGTCTTCGGCGACGGCGAACGCAGACTGCCCGACGGAACCACCGTCGTCAGCAGCGGCGACGCCGCGAAGCGAGCCGCTTTTCTCGAATCCCACCCGTCACTGCACGCGGCAGCCCTACGCGGGACCGGTGACGATCGCGGCGGGTATCGCGACGGTGACCGTGTCGGCGAAACCGGTGCGGAAGGTTCGCATGAGCACACGCTCCGCGGCCTGCGCGGGAGTCAGACCCGCCGCCTTGATACCGGCCTGGTCGACGTGATAGACCCGGAGCCCGGGACTGACGCCCACCTCACGATCGATTGCCTGCTGCAGGCCCGCGTGCAGGCCACGATGTCGCGCGAACTCGGACTCGCGGTCGTGCAGCCTTGGCACGCCCAAGAGAGCGCGACCCAGTCCCCGGGAACGCTCCTGAACGGCGCGGCCGTGATCCTCGACATCGACACCGCTGAGATCCTCGCGATGGTGTCGACGCCCACGTTCACCCGCGATCAACTGCGCGACAACCCGGAGTGGGTCTATGGGGACGTTGTTAACACCCCTTTCCTGAACCGCGCGGTCGCCAAGCCCTACCCCCCGGGTTCGATCGTCAAATCCCTGCTCCTCGCCGACGCAGTGACCAAAGGCAACTTTAACCTCACTCAAACCATCGAATGTTCGGGGCATCTCCTTCCCGACCAGCCCACCATCCTCCGCTGCTGGATCTACAAACGCTTCCAACGAACGCACTCTGCCGAACTCGGCCACGATCTCTCGGGCCGCGAGGGCATCATGTGTTCCTGCAACATCTTCTTCTTTACTGTTGCCCGCCGCATGGGCGTCAGCGACATCGTCGATACCTACCGTCGCTTCGGTGTCGGAACCCCCTTCCGTCTCGGCGTCGGCCTTGAATACCCGGGCGCCCTCGGCAGTAATGGCGACGGGTCCGACTTGGAACTCCCCGACGCCATTCAGATGGGCATCGGTCAAGGACCGGTCGCGTGGACGCCGCTGCACGCCGCCAACGCCATGGCCACTCTCGCTCGCGGCGGGATCTCGCTGCCGCCCTTCATTTTCCGCGACAGTCGACGAACCCCCGGCACCGATCTCGGGCTCGATCCCGCCGGAATCGACGAAGCCATCGAAGGCCTCAGACTCAGCGTCACCGAAGAACTCGGCACCGGGCACCACATCACCGTCGATACGGTCCGTGAACCCATCTTCAACGCCCCGGACGTCAAAATCTGGGGCAAGACCGGTACCGCCGAAGCCCCGGACGTCTTCACCGACGCCGACGGGCGCGACGGCCCGCAGCCCAAGGTTCTGGCGGAGGAAGGCGACCATTCCTGGTTCGTCATTATGGTCGGGCGTGACCGCCCTCGTTACGTCATCTCCGTCGTCATCGATTACGGCGGCTCCGGCGGCAAAGTCTCCGGACCGATCTGCAACCAGATCATCCACGCCCTCATCGCCGAAGGCTACCTCTAAATGGCCCGACGCGGCCCCGCGCTGTCGATCTCCGGCATGGGCGCCAGCGTTTGGGCGTTCATCAAGGGTGGCCGGGCCGCGTGGCTAACCGTCCTCGCTTCGTTGGCGCTTTCCCTGATCGGCGTCTACGCGATCGATGTCGCCACCATCACAACCCCGCCCGACCCCGGCCCCCAGTTGGGTCCAGTCGCGATGCGCCAGTTGTTCTATATGGGCATCGGCGTCACAGCGGCCGTGTTGATCCTGATCCCCCACTACCGGGCGTACGGATTCGCGTCCTGGTTCCTTCTGGCCGCGGCCGTCGGATTGCTGGTTTTCCTCCTCATCCCGATCGTTCCCTCGTCCATCGTGCGGGCCCGTAACGGAGCCCGCAGCTGGATCGACCTTGGCCCCGCCGACTTTCAACCCTCTGAACTCGCCAAGATCGCCTACGTATTCGTCCTCGCCTGGTATCTCCGGTTTAGCCGTCACCACCGCACCTTCCGCGGCCTCCTTCCTCCCGCGATCATCACGGCCATCCCCGTCGGCCTCATCACACTCCAGCCGGACTTGGGCACCGCCTCGCTCTTTGTCCCAGCCCTGTTCGCCGTGCTGGTTGCCGCCGGCGCCCGAATGAAGCATCTGGCCGCGATCGTTCTGATCGCCGCGATGGCCGCTCCCGCCGCTTACCCGATCCTGAAGCCCCATCAGAAGGAGCGTTTCGTCGGCCTCGTGAAGCAACTTCGCGGCGACACCAGCGCCGATCAGGACATCAACATGCAGTCGGTCACCGCCCAGCGCGTCGCGGGCGCGGGCCAATGGGATGGCACGGGCGACCGTCAGTCGCGCGTCCTTCTCCGCTACAACGCCCTTCCGGAACGGCATAACGACATGATCTTTGCCGTGCTCTGCAACCGCTTCGGCTTTACCGGAGCCCTCAGCATCCTTGCGCTCTATGCCCTCTGGATCGCCGGCGCGCTGCTCACGGCCGGCCTGTCGCGCGAACCGTTCGGCCGCCTTGTCCCGGTCGGCCTCGCCGCCTTCATTGCCGCTCAAACCGTCATCAACGTCGGCATGAATCTAGGCGTTGTCCCCATCATCGGCATCACTCTCCCCTTCGTCAGCCATGGCGGCTCCAGCATGATCGCCTGCTGGCTGATGACGGGCGTCGTCCTCGCCATCTCCATCCGTCAGCCCACCATGTCCTTGCGCCGCACCTTCGAGTGGGATGACGAGCGCTAACGACTTCCTGATCGTGCAGGATCAGCAGGCTATTGGTCAATCCACCGCCTGCATTCCTCCATCGACGGCCGTTGCCCCACCCACATCTCAGACTGGGCCGCCGCCTGCGCCACGAACATTTCCAGCCCGTCGATCACCGCACAGCCCGCATCGCGGGCCGCCGCCACCAACGGGGTGACCCGAGGCGAGTACACCGTCTCAAACACCAGCGGACGCCCGGTCCGCAGGGCTTGCTCGCTCATGGGCGATCCACCCGGTGCACCGCCCGTGGACATCCCGATCGACGTCGCGTGAATAACAATTTCAGACGCCACTCTGTCGCGATCCGCCCAATCCGCCACGGCGACGCTTCCCGTGCCCTCGCCTTTGTCACGAAGATCCGCCGCCAATCGCTCCGCCCGATCACGAGTCCGATTCGCAATGCGGACTTCAGCGCCCGCCGACACGGCCCACGCCGCCGCGGTTCGCGCCGCCCCGCCCGCACCGAGCACGAGCACCCCTTTCCCCTTCACTTCACCAATAGCCTCTTGGATCGGCTCCGAGAATCCGATCCAATCGGTGTTGAAAACCCGCACTCCCTCGCCGCTCACCACCATCGTGTTCGCCGCACCCGTCCGCGTCACCGTTTCCGCACAGGCCCACCGTTGCTCCCGCGCCAGACGAACCAGGTGTTCCTTGAACGGGATCGTCACGCTCGCCCCCGAGAACGAGAGCCGCGGATGATGCACGAGTTCCAACAC
>CAZJXA010000080.1:12330-13303 GCA_964549785.1 uncultured Phycisphaeraceae bacterium
CACCGTCGCCTTGAAGCTCGCGTAGGTGGTTTCGGAATCCTCCGTCGCCAAAACCGGGAGCGGCAAGTACACCCCGTCATGCCCCGCGGCCCTGAAGGCCGAGTTGTGAAACGCGGGGCTCTTGGAATGCGAGACGGGCCACCCGAGGACCCCGTAGACCTTCGTCGCCGGCCCGATCGATCGGAAGCGATAGAGATTGAACAGTTCATCGATCGTGGGCTGGCCCGGCGCCGTCCCCAGCCCCGCCGCCAGCGCGGCGAACGTCAAAAACCCTCCAAACTTGGGAGCCAGCACCCGGCTCATCAAACCAAACTCCCCCATCCCCAGCGCAATCGTCGGACGGTCCATCTGTGCCGGAGTGTCCAGCAGTTCGAGGCTGTCCCGAAGCGATCGGGCCCGGTACGCAATCTTCGCCACCGTGCCGCGCGGGTCGTGGATGGACAGCAGCCGACGCGCAAGATCATTCGGGCGACCAACGAAATCATGCGACGACAGAATAACACCCGTTTGGGTCCCGTTGAGCGACGCCGCGAACGCCGCCATGTCCGCCGATGCCGCCAGACTCTGACCTTCAATGTCGATGTATCTCGGCCCAGCGCCGGCGTTCCCCTTTAACGACACATACCTCATCAACTCGCGATACCAACCCACTCGCCGGTCGATCGCGCCCGACGCGTCCCCCACAAACCGGCCTCCTTCCGCCGCGAGACGACAGGTCACGATCGACGGCAAGGGCGCCGCCGCCGTCAGCCGCCCGATCATCGCGGCGAACGCTTCCACTGTCAGATCAACCTCTTCCGCCAGCGGATCAATCCGGAACTCCAGCAGGTCGGCCCCGGCCCGCTTCGCCGAGACGGCGTCTTCCAGAGCCGCATCGATATCGGCCACCATGAGAGGCACACAAATCAGAGTTCGCATGGCGAAATATAGAATGATCCTGCGCCGACCCCGGGCCGCTGAACCGGGGCTGCCA
>CAZJXA010000081.1:0-13272 GCA_964549785.1 uncultured Phycisphaeraceae bacterium
GAAAATGCCCCTCGACGCCGTATCGTGCCCAGTCATCGAGTTCCTGTTCCACCGCACCCCGCGTGTTCCGCGGCATCAGGCCCAGTGAGTTGCCGCATAAATAAACACACGGCTCATCCCCGCCCACGCCAGCGTGGGTCGCTACGTCCCGCACGCGGGGGATGCAAAACTCGTCACGGAACAATTTGAGGCCGTCGGCCGCATCGAGCGATCGGGCCGCGCCTTCGGTGTGTGCCGCCTTGTCGTCGATGCTCGTTTGCATTTACCGGTGGGCTCCGAGCGGTCGATGCGCCGCCTGACCGAGAAACTCCAGCGCCGTCCGGCGGTACATCCGTTCGCGGTCGTCCTCGGTCAGCCCCGCGATGCCCGCGATCAACTCCCCGGGCCGCTCTTCACCCAGCGGAAAAGGATAATCGCTCCCCAGCATAATGCGATCGGCCCCGAGCGTTTCGATAAGCAGTCGCAACGCCGCCCCATCGTGGACCAGCGAATCGACAAAGAACTTCGCGGGCCGGGCCGCCGCCATAGCCCGCGGAGAAACCTTCGTTTCCTTCTGGCACAGGTCGGGGCGGGCGTGGAACCCGTGATCGATGCGGCCGAGCGTTCCCGGGAACGAACCGCCCCCGTGGGCGAAGCCGATGCGCAGCCGGGGCAGCCGTTCCAGCAACCCGCTGAACAGCACCGAACACACCGCCAGGCATGTTTCCGCGGGCATCCCGACGAGCCACGCCGCCCAGTGCTTGGCGAGCCTCGGGTTCAGAGGCTGGGGGCACGGACAATTGGTTCCGCCGACCGCCGCCACCAGCCCGCACAGCATGTCCCACGGATGCACGAATACGCAGGCACCCAACTCCTGAGCCGCCTCAAACACCTCGAATAACTCGGGCTCTCCGAGATTGCGGCCGTTGACGTTCGACCCGATCTGAACGCCGGCGAAGCCCAGATCGCGGACACATCGCTCCAACTCACGGGCGGCGAGCGCCGGCCCATTCATCGGGATCGTGCCCAGACCGATGAACCGATCCGGGCGATCGCGGCAGACACCGGCGATGTGGTCGTTGAGCCAGCGCGAGAGGTGAAGCGTGTCTTCCGGCCTCGCCCAATATCCGAACATGATCGGAACCGTGCTGAGAACCTGGATCATGTTCGGTTGGCCGAGCCGTTCCAGATCGTCGAGGCGGGCACCGGGATCCCAGCAGTTGGACTGAATCTCGCGGAAGACGGTCTTACCGGAATCCGGCACCGACCCATCGCTGTTCCGGATGGCCCGCCCGTCGGCTCCCTGCTCGATGCGAACCATTTTCGCACACCCGCAGCCGCCCGCTCCCTTCCGCTCAATCGCCTCCAGTGCGACCCAGCCCGCGTAACCGAACCGGTCGGACAAGTCGGGCCACTCGCTGGGCGGCGGGAGGATGTGCGTGTGAATATCAATGCGCGGCGGCGTCATACGGGTTCGAATCGTACCGCCTGCACCACGTGGCCGCAGCGGATCATCGACGCTTCGCGGGGCTGGCAGTGCGTTTCCGAGTCGCGCCGCGCTTCGGTCCGGGTTTGGCCGCTGCGGGTTTCGCGGCAAGCACCCGGACGCCCCGCTTGCCGCGAGAGACGGTGACGGTTCCTGCTCGCTGAATGACGTGGCCGCACTTGGCGCAGGTTCGCACATCTTCCGGCCCGCCCCAGAAGGCGTCCATGATGACGGCGAGGTCTTCGTCGATTTTCTTGAGCCGCCATTGCACTTCGTGAACCAGCGTGTCGCAGGAGGGGCAGTGCCAACGAAGGGCGTCGAGTTGCCCCGGGGGCCTCGGAAACTCGATGATGAGACCGAGCGTGCCGGCGGGACGCTGCGGGCGGTGCGGAATCCAGCGTGGCAACAGAAAGATCTCACCCTCGCGGATCATCACCTCGCGCGGCTTGGCCCCGTCGAGCGGGCGGATACGGAGGGCGATGTCACCTTTCAACTGATAAAAGAGTTCTTCAGTGGGGTTCACATGAAAGTCGTTCCGGGTGTTGGGGCCGCCCGAAACAAACATCACGGCGTCGTCGGACTGGGCGAACAACTGCTTGTTCGCGACCGGCGGCTTGAAGTTGCTGGCGTTTCTGGCGATCCACTTGGCCAAGTTAAGCGGGGGGATCACCGCCTGGTCGACGTGGTCGGAGGGTTGGGATGGTCCGTTGCGTGGCATAGTGGGCTGAGCGTAACACGGTGACCCCGACCGCGGAGAGATACAGTTTTCGGAGTTCCCGCCCGCAAATCCCATCTGAACCATGCACCGACCCTGGGGGTGTTTCTTCGCTCCATGACGTCATCGTTGCCCATCGTCACGCTCCGCCGGCCCGTCGCTTCGGATGAGCGCGAGTGGCTTAACCTGCGGGCCGTCAGCCGGGAGTTCTTGACGCCGTGGGAGCCGAACCCTCCGCCGGGAACCGGTTCGGCCGACGAAAACGCGTTTGATCGGCTCCTGCAAACCGGCTGGACCGACACCCATCGTCGATTCCTCATTGTGAACGACGCCGGTGCCATCGCGGGACAGTGTTCGCTGGGGCAGATCATCCGCGGGCCGTTGCAACAGGCGTTTCTCGGCTACTGGATCGGACTCCCGCATGTGCGAAAGGGGTACGCCGCCGCGGGTGTTGTGCAGGTTCTCGCGTACGCGTTCCGCACACTGCTCCTGAATCGTGTGGAAGCCAACATTCAACCGCACAACATTGCGTCGATCGCGCTGGCTCGCAAGGTCGGGTTCCGGCTGGAGGGCTTTTCGCCGGAATACCTCGAGATTCAAGGCACCTTCGTGGATCACGAGCGGTGGGCAATCTTGGGGAGCGAGTTTGTCGCGCGGTATCCGGGAACCAAGCCCCCGATGTGAGCGACACGGGAAGTCGCGGGGTTATCCTTCGACCGCGCCGACTAATTCGCAGATGTTTCGTCGGCCCTGATCCTTCACCCATTTCCCGAGGCCCCGGACCACTTCTAGCGGCGAGCGCGGGTCGGCGAAGAGCGCGGTTCCCATCTCGATAGCGGTGGCACCTGCGAGGATGAACTCCGCGGCGTCCTCCCATCGCATGACGCCGCCGATGCCGATGATCGGGGTGTTTGTCGCCTTGCAGACGCCGTGATAAGCATCGTGGACGAGTTTCACGGCGATGGGGTGGATGCCGGGACCGGAGAGCCCGCCGCTGCCGCGTGAGAGTTTCGGCCTTCTGGTATGGACGTCGATCGCCATGGCGGGCACGGTGTTGCAGAGGCAGACGGCGTCGGCACCCGGCCGCTGGTTGGGGCCACCCGGAGGGCCACCGGGCTCGATCGCGGCTTTGCAAATCGCAACTACCCCGGGCAGGCCCATCACCACCGGGCTGAGTTTGACCAAGAGTCGCTTGGTGGGCAGCACGATCCGCACCTCCCGGACCAGTTCGGTCAGAAGCCCGACGTCGGAACCAAACTCACAGCCGTGGTTCACGTTCGGGCAGGAAACGTTGAGTTCGACCGCCTTCATCGCCTCGATTCCCTCGAACGCGGCGGCGACTCTGACAAAGGCGTCAACGCTGAACTCGGAGATCGACCCGATCACCGTGGCCGGCACCGTGGCGACCTGAGGGCCGTAATCGCGCAGAAACGCTTCAATACCGACATTCGCCAGACCGATCGCGTTGAGCATCCCGTGGTCGGTCGGGATGATGCGCCATGTGGCGTTGCCTTCCCGCGGCTCGGCCGTGATGGACTTGCTGACGATCGCGCCGACGCGAGAAAGATCGAGAACAGCGGCCATTTCCGCGAGTGTGCCAGCGGTGCCCGCGGCGAGCATCACGGGGTTCCGCAGGGGCATCCCCGCGAGCGTCGTGGCGAGCGTATCGGTGACGGTGTTTGACAAGCGGTCTTCCATCGGCTTTCTGACCGGTTCATTCGTTCCACGCCGCCAGACCCCCAGCGTACGCTTCCCGCGATGAAAACCGGACCCTTCTTCTCGGCCGTCGCGGCATCGATTCTGGCCTCGTCAGCCACAGCGCAATCCGAATCGGCCGTGGTTCCCAAGCCCGCGGTCGCGTCTCCCGGCGGCAGAGCATCCGACCAATCGACGCCGCCCCCATCTGTGAATCAGTCGATCGCCCCCACCTTGTCGGCGGGCCAACAGTCCGAGCTCGATGAAATCGTGGCATGGGAGAAGACGTACTACCGATCGCCCGACCCCACCCGTTTCTTTAACGCGATCCGTCGCAAGGCCGAATTGGGTGCTCTGGCGTCGCCGGATCAGGGCTGGACCACAGCCGCCTTTATCGCGGAGATTCTGAAGGACACGCCCGCCGCGACCGAAACCATCGCCGGCGAAATGTCTGCTCTGGCCGAGCCAGCAAGGCAATGGTGGTGGACGGGAGTTTGGATGGCCAAGACCCCCGAGGCGAAGGCGCTGCTGGCCACGTTCGCCGCTAGGCCCGAGGGAGACCCGGCCAGAATCGGGTATCCGTGGCTCCAGCAGCAGCCTCCCGAGATTCTCAAACGTGAGATACGGGGCAGTCAACAGCTGGCGATGTTGTGGGCGGCTTTCTTTGCAAGCGGCGACGATGTGTTTCTCGCAAAGATGTTCGAGGCCATCCCTCACCCCGATTTTTCCTCGTCCGAACTATCGGAGAAAGCCCGCCAGCGGCGCACCAAAGCGACCGCCGCGGCACGTTTTCAACTCGCGAGTGCAGCTCGTGGCGATACCGAGTTGATGGAGCGTCTGCAAACGCTCGCGGAACGAGCCCCCGCCGCCCAGCGAACCGCCCTGCTGGCGGTGTTGGACGGCGGCGAGCCTCCCGAAGCCGAGCATGCCGACAACGCCGGGCCCGCTGCGGTCGAAACACCCCCGGCGGAGAGCCCCGCTCCCAAATAGATTTGGAATATTCAGCCGGTTGCTTTTTCAAGGAACAGTTTTCATCATGGATGTGTCACAACGTATCGCCCAGTTCGAAAACATGGTTCGCGAGGGGGCCGATCCGACCAACGACATGGCTTGGTTCAGCCTGGGTTCGGCATACGCCCAGGCCGGTCGGCACGCCGATGCGGCGAAGGCCTTTGCTCGCTGTGTTGAACTCAATCCCGGGATGTCCAAGGCGTGGCAGTTGGCGGGCAGAGCCTTCATCGACTCGGACCAGCGCGACAAAGCGGTTGCCATTCTGAACGAGGGGTACGCCTCCGCCGCTCAGAAGGGAGACTTCATGCCGCAGAAGGCCATGGGCGACATGCTCGCTCAGTTGGGAGTTGCCCTGCCCACGGTGGCGCAGCGTCAAAGCCTTGCCCCGGGCACGTTCATGTGTCAAAGGACCGGGAAGCCCGGGACCAAGATCACCCGACCTCCATTCAAGGGCCCGGTGGGCGGCTGGATCCATGAAAACATCTCGAAGGAGACCTTCGAAGACTGGATCAAGCAGGGTACCAAGGTGATCAACGAGTTGCGACTGGATCTTTCGCGGGAACAAGACGAGGAAACCTACGACCGGCACATGCGGGAGTACTTGGGTATCGATGACGACCTGTACGCCAAACTGAGCGGGTCGGGGACGGCCTGAGGACGTCGTGATGGGTTGTCTGTAACGCTTGGGGGGTTTACATGCAGTATTACCACATGTGGTTCAACCTCAAAGAGTCGCACAAAGATCTCGAGTTCTGCCGCGCCGTCGATGCGTACCTCGGGCACCTCAAAGCCAACGGCGGCATCGCGGGCTGGACGCTGACGCGACGCAAATTCGGCTTCGGTCCGCCGGAGATCGGTGAGTTTCACGTCGTTGTTACCGCCCACACCCTCGCGAAACTGGACGAAGCCTTCTCGCTGGTCGCGACCCGCACGGGCGAGGTCGAGAACCTGCACCGGCCCGTCTACTCGGCGGTGACGGACTTCAAGTCGGCTCTGTACCGGGACTTCCCGGACCCGGAACGATCGATCGTCTCGTCTGGAGTCGGGCGCCCCTGACCGCTGGGGTCAATGTTCGCGGAAGCCGCCGGTCGCTTCACCGATTCTGTGAATCGCGATCGTGTTGGTGGCCTTGGCGCGGCCCAGAGGACGGCCCGCGAGGAGGACAATAAAGTCGCCCGGATCCACCGCCTTGCGGGCCAGCAGTTGCGCATCCACCGCAGCGTTCCAATCCGAGAGCTTACCGCTGGCGGGTGGATCGGCGCAGATAGGGGTGATGCCCCGGAGCAGCGCGAGGCGGCGGGCCGAGATGGGGCTGCTGGTGAAGGCGAAGATGGGAACGACGAAGTTGTTCTGCGAGAGGTAGCGCGCGGTTCCGCCGTTCTGGCTCCAGCAGACGACCGCGCGGGCCGAAAGGTCGCGGGCGATATCCCACGCGCCGTGGGCCAGCGCGGCGGTGGCGCGGTGGCCCGCCGCGAGCCGCAAGGGCGGAGAGTTGGGCACGGGCGTTTCGCGGATCCGCGTCTCGGCCGCATCGATAATGCGTGACATCGTTTCAACCACGAGCACCGGATGCCTGCCGGTGGCGGTCTCGGCGGAAAGCATCACGGCGTCCGCCCCGTCAAAGACCGCGTTCGCGACGTCGCTGGCCTCGGCCCTCGTGGGCACCGCGTTCTCGATCATGGTCTCGAGCATTTGGGTGGCCACGATACAGGGCCTGCCGTGTTCGTTGCAGGCGGCGATGATCTGTTTCTGGACAACGGGCACCTTGGCGATCTCCATCTCGACACCAAGGTCGCCGCGGGCGACCATGATGGCATCGGAGATTTCCACGATCGCCGTGAGGTCGGCGACGGCCTGGGGCATCTCGATTTTGGCGACGATAGGGATCCACGGGGGGTCGGTGGCATCCACGCCGGCGCAGCGGGCGATGCCTTCACGGAGGGTGACGACGTCGGCGGCGCTGCGCACGAACGAGAGCGCCAAGAAATCCAGACCGTGCTCAACCGCCCATCGGACGCACTCCCAGTCTCGCTCGGTGACGGCCGGTGCCGAGAGATCGCTCTGCGGGACGTTGATCCCTTTCCGGCTGGAGACGGCTCCTCCGACAATCACGCGGCACCGGAGTTCGCCCGCGGCAACGTCGCGGGAGAGCGCCAGCATGCGGATCGCGCCGTCGTTGATGAGTACCTTGTGCCCCGGCTCAACTTCATCAATCAACCGGTCATAGGTGACCGCAAAGACGATTTCCGGTCCGGCCGGTGTGGCGCGGGCGAACGACTCGGGGATGCCCCGCTTCAGCACGACGTCCTGACCGGGCGCTACGCGCACGAGTCCGCCGCCGGAGGGCGACGGTTCGCCGAGGCCGGCCGGCACAAGGCCGATCCGGATTTTCGGGCCTTGGAGATCTCCCAGGCAAGCGACGTGGACGTCGAGTTCCGCCGCGGCGGCCCGGACGATCGCCAGACGGGCCGCGTGTTCGGGAAGATCACCGTGCGAAAAATTGAACCGGAAAACGTTGACACCGGCCGTGATGAGGCGGCGGACCGTCTCGGGCGTTTCACTCGCCGGGCCGATGGTCGCGACGATCTTGGCGAACAAGGTCGGGCGAGTCGGCGGTTCGATAGCAGGGACGTTCATGCGTGGGAAACTCGTGTGGAGGGAGCGGGCAAGTCAGCGACGCGGGCAACGCAAGGGCTCTCAGTGACGGCGAGCGTTGTCGCCTGGTTCGCGACCGTCGGCGCTCAACGACGAGAAGACGGGGCACTCAGGCACCATCGGCCAAACGGACGACCTCCCGGTACGCATCCCGGAAAAAGGAGGTGTAAAGCACCTCGGCCCGACCTTGTGCGCCGGGTGGACGCCAACTTTCGCGGATCGGCTTGAAATTCTCCACGGTGAAGGGGAGCACATTCCCGTCGATCTCGGTAGTCGGCCAGGAATAAAACAGGGACTCCATGCGGGCGAGTCGCTCCGCGTTGCCCGCGCCGCGTGCCAGCCGGGCCCGTTCATTCCGGATCGCGCGCCACGCCGCCCGCTGCTCATCGGAGACCTCGATCGCAAAGGCTCCCATCATCACGGGGATCGCCGCCCGCCAGCCACGGACGGTGTCCTTGGAGGCCGCCTCGAATGGGTTCGCCTGGTCGATCATGCGGTCCACATACCGCTCGTACATGGCCCTCCGCACGGGCATCCGCCGGAGTTCCGATTGGCGGGGGCCGAGTCCGTCCGCGGAGTGCGTTCGTTGCCGCGAGGGAAACTGCCACAGCGACTGTCCTTGGTCCGTGAGGACGTACTCGATCAATCGTTTCGCGAGCTCTGGATTGGGTCCGCCCCGAAGGATCGAGATCGGATCGGCGTCGATGTAGACTGCGCCCACCGGGTCCGCGTAGCCGACGCGCCCCGTCGCCGGATCCTGATTCTCCTTCAATATCGCTTGGGCCTGCCCGCGTCCGTAGAAATCGATCGCGAGCGCGGCGGCGGCCTCGCCCTGGGCCACGTCCACCGGCGGCTTGGTCGCCGAATTCGTGAAATAGCGGGCGTTGGCGGTGATCTCTCGGAGAAGCCGCCACCCGTCTTCCCAGCCGTAATGATTCAGGATCGCATCGAGAGTCGTGGTCACCGAGCCCGATTGCCGAGGGTCGGCGAGGGCGACGAAGCCCGCCAGACGCGGGTCCGCGAGGTCCGCGAAACTGTCCGGCTCGGGGATTCCCAGACGTGAAAGGAGATCGCGATTGAAGACGATGCCGAAGCCGGACAATGCCGTCCCGATCCAATATTGCTCCGGGTCGTAGAGTGTCTGCGTCCCGATCGTGTTGGCGCCGAACCAGCCGTCAAGTTGTGCCTGGCTGAAGCCCGCGGGGACCGACATCGGGATGTTGACGGCTTTGGACGTCCCGTCGGGCTGCCGGATGGTGGCAGTGACCCCCTCCCCTCTTTTCAACCGCCCGTGGTCGAAGGAACCGCCGCCGAATACGGCGTCCACGGAAATCGTGCCGGCGACGCACGACCCATCCGCAGCGATCGCCCCCGAACGGATCGCCGCGTTGTACTGTGACTGAAGTTGCTTGATGATCTCGCTCGTGCCCCCCGGGACTCGGAAATCGATCCGGGCCGGCACCCCGTGAACGGCTTCGTGCCACCGGCTGAACCCCTCCGCAAACTCCGTCCGAATCTGGGCGACGTGTGGTGTGACGACAACGAGCGTCGGAACGTCGTCGCCTTGGGCGTCGGCACTCGCGGGCCGCAGCGCGAACGGAACGCCGATGATGGCGGCGAGCGCGAGAAATGTGAGGATCTGGGATATCTTCATAACCGGCCGGACTGTACGGGTGTCTGTTCACCGCGTGGCCCGGCATGTGGAGCGCAAACGATGTCAGGTCGCGGCGTGATTGTGATTACCGGAGCGGGGTCGGGGATCGGGAGAGCCACCGCCACGCGATTGTCCGCCTTGGGGTATCCGCTCGTTCTGGTCGGTCGCCGAAGAGACGCCCTGCGTGAGACGGCGTCGGGGTGCGTGGGAGCGTGTACGCTCGTCGATCTTGATGTTGCACAGGCTGACAGCGGCCCCGAGATCCTCCGGCGGCTCGCCGCGGATAACCCGGAGGAATCGGGCATCGCCGCGCTCCTCAACAACGCGGGCCGGGCGATTACCGGAACAATCGCCGAATCCTCGCACGGCGAAATCGCGTCGGCGTTCGCCGTCAACGCGGTCGCGCCCACGGCCTTGGTGTCGGCGTGTTGGAGCGGGCTCATGGCCCACGCTGCCCTCCACGGTCGGGCGACCGTGGTAAACGTCTCGTCGATCGCGACGATGGACCCGTTCCCCAACTTGTATGCCTACGCGTGCGCGAAGGCGGCCCTCAACATCGGTGCGCTCTGTGTGCATCGCGAGGGCCGCCCCCTCGGAATCCGCGGCTTCGCGGTGGCGCCGGGATCGGTGGAAACCGCGATGCTGCGGTCGGTGGTCTCTACCGACGTCCTCCCGACCGAGCAGACGCTCTCACCGGACGCGGTCGCCAAGGTGATCGTCGAGTGCATCGAAGGCGCGCGCGACCGGGAGTCCGGCACCACCATTGTCGTCAAGCCCGTCCACGGTGTGTGAACGGCACTCTTCGCGGTGCGGGCGGCCCCCCGCGACGACCGGTGATCTCGCGGGTTTTACTCCGCCGGCCTCACGCAAGTCGCGTGCAACGCTCGGAGACGGTCGAGATACGCGGCGTCCGGCGTGACTTTGCGGCGTGCCATGGCGGCCCGGGCCACGTCGGTGAACTTGTCGAGTCGGTAGGAACGGGTGCCGGCATCGGTGAACCACCCGAACGGCGGGGTGGTGCCGCTGACGGGCGCGGTCGTGGCGAACATCCCCCCGGTGTGCAGGACACTGCCGGTCATGATGCGGGTGCAGATGGCGGTTTTGACGTGGTCGCCGATGACGGCGCCCAAAAACTGCTCTCCGGTGCGCTCGTTGGGGCCGGCCGCCGTCGCCCGGGCGATCACCTCGCCGTAGGTGTTCAGGAGATTGCTGTTGGTGGTGCCAGCACCCAGATTCACCCACTCGCCGACCCACGAATCGCCGAGGTAGCCGTCGTGGGCCTTATTGGAGTATCCTTGAAAAATTGTCCCACCGACTTCGCCGTTGACTTTGCACCAGGGGCCGATCGCGGTCTGGGGGCGAATGGTCGCGCGTTCAAGGATGGTCGAGTGCGGGCCGACGTAGCACGGGCCCATGAGGATCGCGCCGGGCCGGATCACGGCGAACTCGTCGATGATGATCGGGCCCGCCTCGGTGTCGAGCACCGACGAGGGGTAGACGGTCGCCGACCGCGCTATGCGCAGCCCCATGTCACCGATCCCAACCACGCCCGCGGGCGGTGCGGACGGCAGCCTCTCCGCCATCAACCGCTCGAGGTCGTTTGCGATGCAGCGGTCACGCAGGGTGCGGACGTGCCAAGGCTTTGATATCAACGAAGTGTCCGGCGCGGCGTGGACTGCGAGTCCTGCAAAATCGCCGCCCGCAACCGCCGGCGCCCGATGGCTTTCCACCCGGGCCACCACGAGGTGCCCCGTCGCCGTTTCAATGACGGCACTCCCCACGGCGAGGCTGGTGATCCCGACCGGCGGAAGCGGGCACCGCGCGTTCACAATCACGACCTGCCCCCGGGACTCCACTTCGGCGAAGCCAGCCCGCACACCCGGAAACGTGCCGCGCCAGCGTTCCCGCGTCGTGAACGCCCCGGTTCGGATGTCAGCGGCGGGACGAAGGTCCGTCAAGGGGGCCACCGGCACCCCATCATCAAACAGCACAACGGCGACCGCCTCATCCATCGTCATCTCAACAACTCCGCACGTTCAACGGTCCCTTCCGACGTCCCATGGTCAACGTTCCGACTTTCCTTGACTCCCCGCTTTACCGCCGCCCCAGCCGACCCTGCGGACCGGTTGAAAAACCCAGAAACGTTGCGAGGGGCATCAGCACCAGGGCCAGCAGCGCCGCCACGGTCGCGGTGTAGAGAGAACTGGCCAGGCCTTCGACCAAGAGCCTCGATGGAATCAGACCCGTGTCGCTGGAAACCGCGTGCCGCAACGCGAACAACCCGGCCAACGCGCTGCACCACACCAGCGAGACCAGCCCCGCGAGGAATCCCAGGGTCAGCGGGTTACGCCGGATTACCAGTCCGCGAAGCGTCAGGACGAGCCACGCCCCGACCACCGCCGCGATGAGGCGCGGCCCGACCACGGTCAGGGCTCGGCCGCCGTCCAAACCCGGCACTTGAAAAACGAGATCGGTCGCGAGGCCGATGAGGAGCGCGGCCCAGAGCGCGGCCGGGGGAGCGGCATACATCGCGACAAACGTGACGAAAGCGATGACGAAACTGGGAGCGATGTTGGTGTCACCGAGGGCGAACGCGTCCCGCAGGCCCGCATCGAGCCCGATGAACACCCACGCGACAATCGCGACCGCGACGACGTTCATGGCGGGCCTTCCGAAGACGGTTCGTCCCGCTCGCTGATCCGCAGCAGGACCGTCTGGACACGTGCGAGATCCGGGATCGTTGGCCGGACCGTGATGATCTTGCGGAGGGGCTGATTGGGGGCGGGCTCGATGCTCTCGATGATGCCGATAACGAGCATCTGGGCCGCCCGGGGCCAACGGTCGGGGTCGCGCAGTCGCACCGCCTGACCGACCTTGGGCTCGATCGGCGTCTCCGACATCAAAACGCGCCGATCCTCGACGGGTCCGCGCAGCGTTCCGTCTCCCGTCGGCTCCAGACGGCACGGCAAACCCTCGGGATCTCCGGCTCGCGGATTGTCGGGCATCACCACTCCCAGCAGGTGCCGATCCGACTGCGTGATCGTTTCGACGGTCGACGTCAGGAAGTCGGTCGAAACCACCCGCCCGATCAGTTGCAGACCCGTGCCCGCGGCGATATCGCCCACCGCCACCCCCAGTTTGGTCCCCGCTCGGACGACCAGCAGCCCAGTGGCGAGGTCGCTCCCAGATGCAACGACCGGCGCCACGATCTGACGCGTGCGCTGCGTTCCGTCGATCACCGAAAGGGTTCGGAGTTCCTCGAGTAGCCCACGGAGTCTGCGATTCTCATCCGATTCCCGCAGGTACAGCGTGCGGAACTGCTCGCGTTCCTCTTCCACCGCCCCGATCCGCTCGTGCGACAAATCGACCCCGGACGGTTTCAGCCAGCGACCGAGTGTGGACATCGGCTGCGAGATCGGCGCGACCACCGTCCGTGCCAGCCCGCCGAACCACGAGAGCCAGCCCGTGACGCCCGCCGGCAGCACAAAGAGCGTCGCCGCCGTAAAGAGCGCGAGGAAGAACGACCGGCCTGGCGAAGATTGAAACGTCATCAGGATACATCGCGGCCGCGCACAGGCTCCATGACCGGGGGCCCGCATCGGCCGTGCAAACGGTCATCCGTCCAGGTCATTTTCAAGGGTGCTCTTCCACTCTTCGAGATGGTCGAGATACTTGCAGGTGCCGCGGGCGACACACGTCAGCGGATCGTCCGCCAGCACCGTCGGCAGCCCGGTCGCCTTCTGCACGACGTTCGTCAACCCCCGCAGAAGGGACCCGCCGCCCGCCATGGTGATCCCGTTATCCACGAGGTCCGCGGCGAGTTCCGGCTCGGCCTTCTCGAGCGTCTGCGTGATGGCGTCGATGATGTTCTGCACCGGCTCCTGGAGCGCCTGACGGATCTCTTCGCTGGTGATCGCGGTCTTCCGCGGGAGCCCGGAGATCATGTCGCGCCCGCGCACTTCCATCGTCGTTTCCGGCCCCAACGCGAACGCCGACCCGATCTCGATCTTGATCCGCTCGCTCGTCTGCTCGCCGATCATCATGTTGTACGTGCGCTTCATGTGGTTGATGATCGCC
>CAZJXA010000082.1:0-13268 GCA_964549785.1 uncultured Phycisphaeraceae bacterium
CATCCCGCGCCCCCCGATCCCTACGAAGTAACAGCGCACCCCCTTCAAGTGAAAGGTGGGAATGGGTTCGTCGCGTCGGAGCGTCAAACGGGGTGACACGTCGGTCTCAATCAGGGTGGTGGGGCAGGCGGGGGTTGCGGACATCGCAAGGGTATCGGCGAAACCGCGCGCGCTGCGTGAACCGTTGCCGCCCGTTGCAGATACCACCTTAGATGCCTCACGCCCCGGTGCCATTGTTCCATCAGACCTTGCTCGCCCGCGTTTCGTTCACTCCGGCCGAACGCGCAACACGCTCACCACACGATCTCGCACAAACGCTTCCGCTTCGGCCCTGTACACCGGCTGGCAACTTCGTAAACGAGGTCATGGGAATACTCATGCTCCATCCGTTTCTGTTGACGGATCTGGGGCGGCATCGTGGGCGCTGCCCACCGCACCGATCGTGGTCCCATCCGCCGGTTCGGCCACATCCCCCGACCGTTCCGCCCGGGCCGCCGAGGAGTATCACCAGCGGATTCCGACCGAGTTGACACGCTTAGAACGCAGTTGTTATAGGTCTCAAACTGCAACTGTTCCAGAGTTTTGATCAGCGACCACCGCAAAAAGCGCCAGTTTGTCTTGCAAACGCCATGAAAACCAGTACACTGGCTCTCTGGATGTGTTTCAGGGCCTTGCCCAGAGTTTCTTTTACCGCCTTTGGAGAGAGATATGAAGAATCTGATGTTGGTTGCTGTCGCTGCGTTGGTGCCGATGTCCGCCGCCCATGCCGTCGTCGTCACCGCACCCACCTCCGGCCCGCAGTGGCTCGGTTACATGAACGTCTTTGAACTCCCCGCCAACGGCGGCGGCTTCGTCTTCGGTAGCTCCTGGGGCACCCCCGATCTCAATTCGTCCTTCAACGACGCCGCGTTGACCTTGACGATGAGCCCCAACACGATCGGCGATCCCAATCCGTTCTGGTACCAAGGCGGCGGCGCTCCCGGTAACCCCGGCAACAAGTCGATGGAAGCCAACCTCTACATCGAAGTCGGCGACATCTTCAACGGCCAGACGGTGACCTTCAACGGCAACGTCCTCTCGACCTCCGTCACCAGCGCCCACGTGGCCCGCATCTTCATCCGTGACTTCGCGCCGGACTTCTCCTCCAGCAACGACATCTTCGTTCCCGTCACCGCCGGGGCGTTCAGCGTCAGCCTCAACACCCTCGTCGGAGCCGGCCGTCACCTTCAGTACGGCTTCCAGATGAAGGGCGAGAACGTTTGGTTCACCGACACCGCCCCGTTCGGCAACGTTGTCATCGGCACCGTCCCCGCGCCCGCCTCGGCCGGTCTTCTCGCTGTGGGTGCCCTCTTCGCCGCCCGTCGCCGCCGCTGATCCCGATCCGCTCTGCACACCAAAGCCCCGCGTCCTTTTTGGACGCGGGGTTTTTTCGTGCCCGTGAAGTGGTGTTTCACTCGGCGGGCTTTGCGGTCAGGCCGCCAAAGACAAGCCGCAGCGCGTCACCCGCGCCGGTGAGGCTTTCACCCGCGATGATGCCCGCCCAGATGGTGACAAGGAACCGCTCGCTCCACTTTGGGCACAACTTCGTAAGGCCCAGCGCGATGCAGCCGCCGATGAACATCGAGATGCTGTTGCTCGCGGAGATGACAAAGCCCAGGCCCACAGCCGCCGCGCTGGGGACAAACGCCCGGGCCGTCTTGGGCACAACCTTTTCGAGCACGGGCAGGATGATGCCGACAATTCCCGCGATCAGCATCGCCATCGTCGCGCCCGGGGGCAAACTGTCGATCCCGTTACGGAACACCTCCGCCACGGCCTTCCACTGAATCACCGCAACGGCGGGCCATTCCGCGGTTCCCAGCATTGTCGCTGGGTCGGGGATCAGCACAAGGTAGAAGTAACTTCCCACCGCAGCGCCCGCGATCGAACCGAGAACCTGCCCGACCACCTGCTTTCGTGCGATACCGCCCAACAGATATCCGCACTTGAGGTCGTGCATGAGGTCCGCGCACTGGCTTGCAGCACCGGCGGTCACGCTGGCGGACATCAGGTTGGCCGCGGGGTTTGCGGGCGCGAGGCCCGCGAACACGAGTTGCGTCACCTTGCCCATCGCGCCCACCGGCGTGACGTTGGTCTCGCCGCTCACCCGCGACGCCACCACGGCCAGCGCGAATGACAGCAGCACCGCGATGATCGCGGCCCACCATGAGATTCCAAAGAACCACGTTTGCAGAATCACCGCGATGATGAGAGCGGAGAGCAGCGAGAAAAAGAACCATTTACGGGGCACTTCGCCAGTATCGACCCGCTCCACCGCCCCGTCTCGCCCGCCCTTGAACGACCGCACGATGGCGGGCGCGGAGAAGCCGAAGGATACCAGCGATGAAATCACCATGAGCGTGACCCCGGGCCACAGCAGCCACTCACCGATGGGGCCGCGCCCCGCCGACTTGACGATCCCGCGATCAACCAGTTGTGTCCCGATCACGCCCCACGACAGGATTGCGCCGAGCAGCAGCGACCAGCACGCGCGGAACCCGACAAGGCCGCCCACCGCGACCATCAGCAGCGTCGGATCGAGCGCGAACGTGTACGCGCTCGCCGGCGAGCCGTTGATGGTGAGTCCAAGAGTTTGGGCCTTCACGACCTTCAAAATCTCAAGGACTTTGATCGCCCCGCCCACGGCTGCGCCCGCGCCCAGCATCGCGACACGCTTGAGGGCCTCGCTGCCCGTGTTGTAAACCTCTTTCAGCGTTTCCGCGCAGGCGAGCCCGCCCGGGAACGGCAACTTGTCGCGGATGATCATCTGGCGGCGCAGGCCCATGGCGACCGCGCTCCCCACAAGGCAGACGGTGCTGATCCACAGAAACAACTGCCACCATGGGAAGGTTGTTCCTTCGATCATGGTGAGCGCTGGGATCGCCGACACCAGCCCCGCGCTGCTCACCGCGCCGGCCGCAGAGACCGCAGATTGGTTCACGTTGTTCTCGAGTTTGTTGATGTTCTTCACGCGCCCAGCGCTGATCTTGCTGATCGCGTACCAGAACGCGAACGCAAGCAGGATGCCCGTGATCGACATGTTCAGGCCCCAGCCGATCTTGAGGCCCGTGTAGACGTTGCAGATGCTCAGCAGGCCGCCCAGAATGATGCCAGTCAGGGCGGACTTGAGCGTGAGTTGAGGAGTCACAAAATCGACCGGGGTCTCGGGCGGCTCCGGAGGCGTGGTAGGGCCCGCACCGCTGATCGTGGAACCGGCGCTGGCGGAGATGGCGTTCGCGGCGGTTTGGGTGTTGCGCTGATCTGCCACAGGTGCCTCCATTGGTTGCGAATGCAGAAGTGAGTGTGCGTGGTCACTGGACGAGTCGATCGGGGTGAAACGCTGCGCCGCGAGGGTGCAACCGTAGACCAAGACGCCGCGACGGATAATCGCACGAGAACATGCGGAATCGGCTGGGTGGTCGCGGCTCTGGGCTGCGCTCCCCCTCTCTGCGAAGAGAATCGCTCCGCGGAGCAAATCGCTCTGCAAAAGCGGACCGCTCTGCGACGAAAATCCACGCGCCAGGTGGCCCCCGCCGACTTGGGAATCAACGGGCCAACGGTCGTGTCCGCGACGGTGCTGGCACGAAGTGGGTCGTGCATTCCGCGGCCTGCGTTGGTCACCCGCCGGCGAATCGTGTCCCCGCCGCGCGCCGACCCGTTCATCTCACGCCTTTCTTACGAGCGGCGGTGCCGAGCCGGCCGTGTGGCCGTGTGGACGCGCGCCGTCAACAATCGGCTGATCGGGAACGCACGCACGGGGCGCACGGCATGGGCGAATGGCACACGGTCCAGCGGGGTGAGTGTCTCAGCGAGCTGGGCGAGCGGCACCGTATCCCCTGGAAGAAGATCTGGGACCATTCGGAGAACGAGACCCTCCGCGAAAAGCGGGCCGATCCGAACGTGCTCTTTCCGGGCGACCGCATCTTCATCCCCGAGGTGGAGATCAAGCAAGAGCCGGGTGCAACCGCGAAAAAACACTCCTTCACCAAGCCCGGCGGCCACGAAATTCGCGTGGCCGTTCTCGACTTCGTGCACAAGCCCCTGGTCGGGGTGACGTTCCAGTTTTCAATCGACGGTGCCCCGGAACCCGAATCCAAGACCGATTCCGATGGCCTCGCCAAGGTCAAGGTCAAGCACGCTACCAGCCGCGTCCAACTCCGGCTCCCATGGAAAACCTTCGCCGTCAACATCGGCGACCTCGACCCCGCCAACACCATCTCCGGCGTCCAGCAACGCCTCCTGAACCTCGGCTTCGATCCCATTTGGATCGACAACATCTGGGGCCCAAAGACCGCCAAAGCCCTCCGTGAATTTCAGGAGAGCCAGCGGTCGCGCGGCATCAAGGTGACCGGCCGCCCCGACGAAGCCACCGTGAAGCGCCTCCGCGAACTCCACGACAACGTCCTCCTCACGGGCGATCACAATACAATGGAGGCGGCCGCCCCGACCCAGTTTGCCGCCACGCAATCCACTTCCCAAGACCCGTCCGGCACGCTTCAGAAACTCCCCGAGGCCCTCGTCTGCGAGGGCGAGGAACTTCACGACGCGCTGGTCTGTGAGGGTGAAGAACCTCACGAGGCGCTCGTCTGCGAGGGGGAAGCCGACGCCTTCGACCCGTTCCGGGTGGCCGACACGTTCATTGAAGATCAGGACATCGTCCCCCGCGGCAATTGGGCACGGCAGAGGGAGAACCTCGCCGACCTCACGGCGAACCCCGATTGGGACTACACCATTGTGGTCATCCACCATTCGGGCAACGACAGCGACGCGACAGTCTGGAGCATCGAGGACCAACACATCAATGAAAAGGGCTACTCGGCGGTCGGATATCACTTTTTAATCACCCGGGCCGGCAAGGTCTACGAAGGACGCCGACTCCCATACAAGGGTTCGCACGTTGAAAAAGCCAACACCGGCAAGATCGGCATCGTCCTCATCGGCGACTATGAACACCAGATATGGGACTTTGACGACCACGAAATCTCCGTCCCTCAAATGAACGCCGCGGTTCGCCTCATCAACGCCCTGACCCAACTCTTCCCTCTCTTGGAATTGGGTGGGCACAAAGACTGGAAGTCGACGACAGAGTGCCCGGGGGCAGTTCTTTACGCCCAGCTCCCGGAACTCCGCCGCCGAACGGGCCTGGGTCCGCCCAGTTAGCACCGAGCGCTTTGAATGGAGGAGGATGAATGGCCGACGAGCCGCTGCACGTAAAGCAACTTCCTTTCGAATTGGTCGCCGCCCGCCGCCGGCCGGACGATCCCGCCCCGTTCAGTTGCACGGTCGCCGTGGGCGCGTCGCTCGTCCTCACCGTCCTCGACTGCCGGACGTGGGAGCCCGTGCCGGGCCTCATCGCCTCACGGATTTACGTCAACGTGGCCTCGGGCCAATCGTGTCGGGCCGGCACGAACGGCCACTACCTTCATCACCCGGTCCCCAAATGGGCGGCGGACCCGAAGGCCACCCTCAAAGCCTTGGCGAAAGCCGAAGCCGAGATCGGCCGGCTTCAGAAACTGCCCGCCCTACAGCAGTCGCTGGCGAAGAACAAGAAACTACTGACCGCTGCCCGGAAGGAGCGCCACAAACACATCAACGCTCTCATGCCCCGCTACTTGTGGGTCACCTACGTCCAGAGCGCGCTCTCTCTGCTTGATCAATACACCGGGCCCATCAACGGCACCATGGACGGCGACACGAAGAAAGCCGCCGAGTCTTTCTGGAAGGCATGGCGGGGGATCGCGTACAACGAATCGGCCCTCGCCAAGTGGCTGGAGCAGCGGCTCAAGGGTCGGTTCACAACCGACGACGATGGCCGCCTTCTTGTCCCCCTCCCCGCCGACACCACCGGCACGGTGACCATCGAGTTTCATCACTGCAAGGCCCTGCACCCCGACGAAATCGGCACGCTCCGGCTCCAAGACCGTACCGGCGCGGATGACGGTCGCGTCGATTACGACCTCTCCACGCCCGAGGCCGCCGATCTCCAGGGCTCGAAGGAAGAACGATCCGGCTGGAGTTACATTCTCGAGAAGAAAGCGTTCGCCTTTCGCAATCGCTTCGTCATTCACTTCGACACCAACGGCGGTGAGGGCATCCGGGAGCCACTCCCGTTCACCACGCTCGCGCTCGTTTGGTGTCAGCCCGCCTGGACCGTTGTCAAGCGGGAGTTCATCTACGACCCCCCCATCAAGGACGGGCCTCTGAAAGGCGGTTTTTATGGCCGCGGCTTGTCCAAGCCCGACCTCCTGCCGACGCTCCTTGTTTCGACGATGGGGCTCATCCCCCGTTCCAAGATGTACGGCGAGTACGGCAAAGCCGGGCGGCTCCGCCTTCACGGCGGCGTCGACATCGGCGGCAACGTCGGCGACCGCGTTTTCGCGCCCGGGGGCGGTGAGGTGACCTACGCCGACGACTTGAAAGAAAAGGGTGGTAACAGCGTCATGGTTCTCTCTTGGCAGCAGAACGACGAACTCCCCCAAGCGTTCGTCCTCCTTCACTTCCGGGACCTTTTGACCAAGCTAGAACAAATCGTCAAGGCGGGCGACATCATCGCCCGAATGGGTCGCACCGGCGTCGTCCCGGATGTCAGCCCCACCCACACACACGTCCAGACCACCCCCCTCAAAGCCCTCCTGCGGTTGCCGGTCTTCCCCAACAACGACCTGCCCAAACTCCTCCCATGTCAGGGTCAATACGGCAACAACGTCTCCGCAGCCGGCAACGCCCTCCACTGCAATTTCCAGCACAAGTCGATCCCCGCCACCTGCTTCGCCGTCCGCGAGCTGGCCTGCCCGTTCATCCCCAAGGTCGTCACCAGCGCCGAAATCAACGACCCAAAGAACGTGAACGCACGTCGACGTCTGCAAGCCCAGTTGAACTGGTGGAGAGACAAGTCCAAAGTCATGGACCAGAACGTGGACGGCGTGCTCGGCGACATCGCCCGAATCCGGGTCTTGCCCAAGGCCAAGTCGCGGAAAGTGATCTCCGCCACCGACTCGAAGAAGTGGTTCATCGCCGACAAGGGCGCGCGATTTCCCGCGGTCTCCCCGTCGGGAGAAGATAGTCCCCGTCGGGCTCGCCTCGAGGACTCGCATGTCAAGCACTACGCCCAAGCCGCCAAGGCCAAGGACTGGTTGCTCAAGCCCGGCGACGAGGTTCGCATCGAGACCACCGAATCGGCCTTCGAGGTGGCGAGCGCCACCCGCCGCGACATCCAAGCCTTCCGCAACGCCACCATCGACAAAGGGAGCCCCAAGGACCAGGACGCCCCGGAATGCTACGAACCCAGCGACGCGATGCTGAAGGAACTCGACACGCACGCGCCGCTCCGCCCCCAAACTCCGAGGGTGTAACGACCCGTCACTCCTTCAACGACGCCATATCGATCACGAACCGGTACTTGACGTCGCTCTTGAGCATCCGCTCATACGCCTCGTTGATCTTCTGGATCGGGATGATCTCGATCTCCGAAACGATCCCGTGCTTCGCGCAGAAGTCCAGCATCTCCTGCGTCTCCTTGATCCCGCCGATCAGCGAGCCCGCCATCCGCCGACGACCGAAGATCATGCCGAACATGTCCACCGGCGGATGCGGCTTGTCCGGGGCCCCCACCATGCACATCGTGCCGTCCCGCCGCAACTGTCCCAGCATCGCGTTGATGTCATGCGGAGCCGAAACCGTGTTCACCATAAAATCCTGTTTCCCCGCGTTTCGCGCCATCTCCGAGGCGTCCTTGGAAATCACCACGTCGCTCGCGCCCATCCGCCGCGCATCCTCGGCCTTGCCCGCCGACGTCGTGTACAGCGTGACATGAGCCCCGAGCGCGTGGGCGATCTTGACGGCCATGTGCCCCAGCCCCCCGAGGCCGACCACGCCCACCCGCGTGCCCTCGCTCACGTCCCACTCGCGCAGCGGTGAATACGTCGTGATCCCCGCGCACAACAGCGGCGCTGCCCCCGCGGGGTCGAGTTTCGGATCCACCCGGAGTACAAAGTCCTCGGTCACCGTGATCGACGTTGAGTACCCGCCGAACGTGTGGCCGCCCGAGTGCTTGTCGGGCCCGTTGTAACTGAAGACCATCCCCGGCCCCGCGCCCGTGCCCTCGCAGTAATTCTCCAGCCCTTCCTCGCAACTCGGGCAGCCCCGGCACGAGTCCACCAGGCAACCGACCGCCGCGATGTCGCCCTTTTTGAACTTCTTGACACCCGTCCCGGTCCGCGTCACCCGCCCCACCATCTCGTGCCCCGGCACGCACGGGTACACCGTATTGTGCCATTCGTTCCTCACCTGGTGCAGGTCGGAATGGCACACACCGCAGAAGAGAATCTCGATCTCCACGTCGCCCGGGAGCGGGTCGCGCCGCTCGATCGACGTCAGCGACAAAGGCGACTGGGCGGCGGAAGCGGCGAAGGCACGGGTCGGTCGGGACACGATGGCGGGCATGGGTGAATCCTGAAGGTGCGTGAAAAAAGCCGGGCCTCATCGTACTTCAGCCCGGCCGTCCGCAGGAGGTGCGCCACCGTTCTTTCTACCCGCCTCATTTCCCGCGGCGTGCGAGCACTCTTCACCGTGTGCAGGGCCGCCGCATGCCGCCGACCACGCGCGCCCGGGCGGTCTTCCGCCCGCGCTCGCGCTGCCCGTCTCCACCGCCCCATTTTTCATAGCCCCCGGCACATGCGGTCTTTCGCATACCCTTATTCGAGCGGGGTGCGGGAGGTTCCGAAGCGATGAGCGACCAAACGGGGGCGACCAGCGAACAGCCGCGCCGCGGACGGGGTTCGTCCGAGGCGTTCGGCGCGAAGCCGCTCGTCGACCCCGGCCCCGACGCTCCCGAGCCGCCGAAGGCCAAGCCCGACTCGATCGGTCACTACAAGTTGCTCGAATTGCTCGGCGAAGGCGGCTTCGGCGTGGTCTGGCTCGCCGAACAGACCGAGCCGGTGCGGCGGCGGGTCGCCGTCAAGGTCATCAAGCCCGGGATGGACAGCAAGGCCGTGATCGCCCGCTTCGAGGCCGAACGCCAGGCCCTCGCCATGATGAGCCACCCCAACGTGGCCAAGGTCTTTGATGCGGGCACCACCCCGCTCAATGAGCCCGGCGGAGGCCGGCCCTACTTCGTCATGGAGCACGTCAAGGGCGCTCCTATCACCGAGTATTGCGACACCCACAAACTCACGATCGACCAGCGGCTGCGGCTCTTCGCCGTGGTCTGCGAGGCGGTCCAGCATGCCCATATGAAGGGCATCATCCACCGCGATCTCAAACCATCCAACATTCTCGTCACCGTCGTTGAGTCCGGCGAGCCGCGACCCGTGGTCATCGACTTCGGCGTCGCTAAAGCCCTCGCGGGCCGCCTCACCGAGCAGACCATCTACACCGAGCGCGGCGTCCTCATCGGCACCCCCGAGTACATGAGCCCGGAGCAGGCCGAAATGGCCGAAACCGACATCGACACCCGTTCCGACGTTTATTCGCTCGGGGTCGTGCTCTACCAACTCCTCAGCGGCTCCGCGCCCTTCGTCTCGGAAGCACTGCGAACCGCGGGTCTCAGCGGCCTGCAGAAGATGATCCGGGAGTCCGAGCCGCCCCGCCCCAGCGACCTCGTCGCTTCCATGGACGACGCCGGTAAAGCGACCGGCGCGGCAGGGGGTAAGGGCGCCCGCATCGCCGCCGCCCGCGGCCTGCGTCACGAAGAACTCATCACCATCCTCCGCCGCGAACTCGAGTGGATCCCGCTCAAGGCCATCCGCAAAGATCGAAGCGACCGCTACCGCTCGGCCTCCGAAATGGCCGACGACGTCAAGAACTACCTCGAGAACCGCCCCCTGATCGCCGGCCCGGAGAAGACCGCGTACAAGGTCCGCAAGTTCGTCCGCCGCAACAAGGTGACGGTTGGTGCCGCCGGGTTGATCGCCGCCAGTCTGGTCGTCGCCACCGCCGTATCGCTGTGGTTCGGAGTGCGGGCCGCGGCCGCCACACGCCGCGAAACCGACCAGCGAGTCGCCGCCGAGGCTGCGGTCGTGCGGGCCGAAAAGATCAACTCCTTCATGACCCGCGCCTTCCGGGCCGGTGATGCCAGCACTGGCGGCCGTCAGGACGCCACCATCATCCACGCGATGCAGAACGGCATCGCGGAGATCGAGGCCGGTGCCTTCGCCGACGACCCCGAAACCGAGGCCTCCCTTCGTGAAACCATCGGCACGATCCTGATGACCAACGGCAAACTGCAGGACGCCGAGGCCCAGTTGACCGTCCTCCTCAGCATCCGACGACGGCTCTTCCCCGGCGACCACCCGGGCGTCGCCTCGGCGCTCAATAACCTGGCCGCCGTCCGCAAAGATTTCGGCCGCACCGTCGAGTCCGAAGCCCTGGCCTCCGAGGCCCTCGCGATGCGCCGTCGGATGTTCACCGGCGACCATCCAGACGTCGCGTCGAGCCTCAACACCCTCGCGGTCCTGCGCGATGCCGTCGGTCGGAGCGAGGAAGCGGAACCGCTCTTTGAGGAAGCCCTCGCGATGCGGCGGCGCCTTTTCACGGGCGACCACGACGAGGTCGCCCGAAGCCTCATCGCCCTCGGTCACATCAATAGCGCCCTCGGCAGGGACGCCCGGGCCGAGGCGCTGCAGTCCGAGGGCCTCGCGATGCAGCGACGCCTGTACCGCGGCGATCACCCCGCCATCGCCCTCAGCCTCGCCAACCTCGCCAACATCGTCGAAAGCCGGGGCCGGATCAACGAGGCCGAGCCCATGCACGTTGAAGCACTGGAGATGCGCCGACGCCTGTTCAAGGGGGACCATCCCAGCATCGCGAACAGCATCAACAACTTGGCGCACGCCCGCACGGCGATGAACCGGCTCGAGGATGCGGAATCGCTCTTCGAGGAATCGCTCGGCATGTACCGCCGCATTCTCAACGCCGAGCATCCCATGATCGGGATGGCCCTCAGCAACCTCGCGCAGGCCCGTATCAAACTCAGCAAGTTCGCCGAGGCCGAACCGCTGCTCACCGAGGCCGTAGGCATCGTGACGCGGGCCCGCCGGGGCGATCACCCCGACATCGTGACCTGCACCCTCAACCTCGCCCACCTGCACCTCCGCACCGAAGCCAAGTGGGACGAGGCCCGCGAGGGGTTCGAGGCCGGTGTCGCCATGCAGCGCCGTCTCTCGCCCAACGGTTCCCCGTCGCTCGCCTCGGTCCTCTGGAAGCGGGGCAAGGCCAGACGAACGATGGGGGACGCCACGGGCGCACGGTCCGACCTTCTGGAAGCCGTCGCCGTTGCGGAAAAAGTGCTGCTGGAAGACCACCCAGACCTCGCCAAGTACCGGGCAGAATTGGACAAGTGAACCGCGATCGTGCGGCGTGTGGTAACCCGTCTTCACTCCCCCCGCGAAGCGATATACGACCCCGGTTTCCGTGATCAGGGACCGTGGCCGCGCCGGATCATCCTCGATCTTGTGCCGCACCTGGGCCGCGTTCCCTGCGAAAACGGTGCGTGAGGGATTCGAACCCCCGAGACCTTTCGATCTACTCGATTTCAAGTCGAGCGCCTTCGGCCGCTCGGCCAACGCACCAAGTGGCAGCAGGGTAGGAAGCCCGAAGATGCCTTCTTCGCCCCGACGCCCAAACGCCTCCTGGCCATCGTCAATCCATGTGGGTGCAAAAATCAACCATCTGCTTCTTATCTGCCCATCTGCCCATCTGCCTCACGCCGGCCGTTTCCACCCAACCTCCTCATCCCGCTCCAGCATCACCACGCTCTGCTTGCTGCACCGTTTGCACACGATCGCTTTGTCATCCGCCGGGCTCCGCCACACCGGGTCGCCGTTATTCGACAGGCACAGGGAGCACACCTCGTGCTCCGCCAGCGGGTCGCCCCCCAAGTTCAGCCACAATTCCCGGTACGACATCCCGAGGCAATTCCCGCAGATCAGGCTGCCGCGATGCCCCTCGATCATGGGCCGATCCTCACGCCACGTCCCTCCGCAAAAATCACAAATGAAATCCTCGGCCGTCATCTCCTCAGGGTTCGCGCCGGGTCGGTGCATCGACCATCGTAAGACGGATCAGGAGATGGAAAGAACCACACGTCTCTCCCGGCTGCCGCTGTGCTCACCCCACACCCACGACCGGCAACTCGTTTACCCGGGCCGGCCCCAACGCCACCCCCGCCGAATACCACAACCCTCGCGCTGCATTCCACACACTCCTCGGCAACGTCCTCCATGGCCTCACCGCAACTTCAAAGAACGAGTCGCCCGCCACCACGATCGCGTACCGCCCGTGGATCCACGCCGTACACCACCCCACCGGCACCACGCACAGGTCGGCGTTCGCGCCCAGCACCAGCCGCCGTAACGCGTGCCACGCCGTCACGGCTACCAACGCCACCGCGGGCCCGCCGTGCCAGGTCGCGTGGTGCCGCGGGTCCAGGTACGCCTTCGCGAGTTGTTCCTTGACATCCGCGTAACCAGGCCAGTTTTCACCTAGCGCTGGATGCACAAACACCTTCGCCCCCGGTCCCAGCCGCTTCTTCGCATCTTCGATCGCGCCCGCCAATTCGCGCAGCGGCCGCAAGGTTGGACCCTTGGGCAGCTCAACGGTCCCCAACCATCCCGGCCCGGTCGTTCGGCCCGCCGCCGCGTCTTTCAGCCCGCGCACGCACGCCTCCGCCAAGTCGTGCAACCCCATCGTTGACAACGCCGTCAGGAAGCCCGTTTGCAGCAACCCCTTCCGAAACCGCACGCTTCGCGCCAGCCCCAGCCGGTTCAGCGGGCCGAACCCGTTCCTCGCTCCGTAATACCGGAACCCCTTCGCGAACTTCCGCCACGGGTGGTAGACCACCGAACCGGGAACACCCGCCAGAGTCTTGCCGGTCTTCTGCGCAACCGCGATCGTCCAATCCACGTCGTCATCAAAGATAAACACCTCGGGCATCAGTCCCGTGGCACGGACCGCCTCCGCCCGCACCAGCAGGCTGCACGCCGCCAGATAGTCGCACGCTTTCAGATGCGTCACCGGCGTGTGGCCGGTGGCCGCCGGCACCCAGTTCCCCACCGCCCGATCCACCATCCCGCCGATCTCGTACGTAAAGCCGCTGGCCGTGTCCCGCAACTCGGAACCGACCGCCGCCAACTCCTCATACCCGCTCAGGACGTCCACCAGCACCCGCAGCGCCTCGCACGTGGGCCGCACGTCGCTGTCGAGAAGCCAGAGAAAATCGGGCGGTGGGGAAC
>CAZJXA010000083.1:0-13100 GCA_964549785.1 uncultured Phycisphaeraceae bacterium
ACCATCGTGACGGGCCTCGACTGGGCCCGCACCACGATCGCGAAAGAAGAGACGTTCGCGCCGATCCTGTACGTGTTCAAGTACCGCGAGCTGGATGAAGCCATCGCGATGAACAACGGCGTGCCGCAGGGGTTGTCGTCGGCGATTTTTACGGACAGCCTTCGGGCCGGGGAGCGGTTCTTGGACGTTTCGGGGGCGGGGAGCGATTGCGGGATCGCGAACGTGAATATCGGCACGAGCGGCGCCGAGATCGGCGGGGCCTTCGGCGGCGAGAAGGAGACCGGGGGCGGACGCGAATCGGGCTCGGACTCATGGAAGGCGTACATGCGCCGGCAGACGTGTACGATCAATTTCGGCACGCGATTGGCGTTGGCACAGGGGATTCGCTTTGATTGAGCCCAAATCACCGGATACGCGCCACGGCGGTCTGCCGCAGGTCGATGCACTCGCGCGGGCGGCGGTCGCCGATATTGCCTCGGGAATGATCGTCGGCATCGGGACCGGTCGCAACAGCGATCGCGCGGTGCGGGCGTTGGCCGACCGCTTCCGGACGGAATCTCTCGATATCGACTGCGTCTGCACGAGCCTCATCACCGAGGCGCTCGCGGTCGAATTGGGCTTGCCGGTCATCGATTTCAACGAGATCGAGGAAGTCGATTACCTGTTCGACGGGGCGTACGAAGTCGATCACGAGATGCGGATGCTGAAAGGGCTGTACGGCGCGATCACCCGCCAGCGGATCGTGGCCGAGGCCTCGCGCCGCCGGGTGTACATCACGACCGAGGAACGGTTAAGCGAGCGTCTGGGCGCCAAGGCCCCTCTGGCGGTCACGATTATCCCGTACGGCATCGCCTCGATCCGCAACCGACTGCGCGACATGGGTCTGGTGGGTGTGCCGCGCCACACGCTGGACGGCGAACTGTTTATCACCGACGGCGGGGGCGTGGTGCTGGACCTCACGATGAAAGATCGTGACCCGGTGGAACTGGCCTCTGAACTGGACCATGTGACGGGCGTCGTCGATCACGGGATCTTCTTGGATGAGGCCGACACGATCCTGCTTGAATGCAGGAGCGGCGAGATCAAGCGGATGGATCGGGAGGAGTAGGGCCGGTCGGTCGGTCTATCAACGTTCGAAGGGGTCGGTTTCGCCCAGGCGTGAGGCCAGCCGCTCGATCGCGCGGCGGCACGCGGCGACTTGCGTTTCCAATTCCGCCACCCGCACGGCGAGTTCGTCGGCTCCGGCCACTGCGGTCAGGCTCGGCGCCGGCACCGTGGCGATGGTGTGGAGGTTCGGGCAGAGTAACTGGACGTAAAGGGCCGCCCTCGAACCCGGCGGCGCGGGAACGAGTTTGACCATCGGCTCCGGGCGCTGCGAGAGGCCGTCGAGAAGCGCCTGGGCTTGCTCGATCGTTTCCAAACCGGTGGGCATCATGCGGGACGCGTTGCCGCGGAGTGAGCCGATGGACTGCGGCCCGCGGAGGAGGAGTTCGGCGAGAAGCACGAGCTCTTCGGTCGTGACTTTGAGGGCGTCGCGCGCGATGTGGCGAAATTTCTGCACGCGGCTGTTCGCGAGGTCGACTTCGCGCACGATGCTCTTGCCGCGCAGGGTGTTGATGGCGGAATAGACGGTGTCTTCGTCGAAGGCGGTGACGGGCTCGCGGTTGTTCTTCTGATTGCAACCGACGACGAGCGAATTGAGCGTCATGGGGTATGAGCCGGGGACGGTTTGGGCCTTCTCAATGAGCGTGCCGAGGACTCGGGATTCTTCAGGGGTGAGGGTCACGGGCTCCTTCCAATGACGTCGGATCAGGCGGTGCATCCGGCGAGCAGGGCGACGCCGGCGATTGCGATCCACCATCGCGGCGCGGCGGAGTGGTGTGAGTTGCGAGTCCGCATGGCAAAAGCGTAGCGGTCAGGGCTTGGGGAGAAGCGGCTCAATTCTCGTGACGACATCGGCGATGAAGGTTGAGAGGCTCACGTTCGTGCCGATGGTGCGGAGGTCGTCGAGGGGCCGGGAAAGCGCGGGGTGCCAGCACGCCGCGGCGTCACTCCCGGTCAGTTCCGCGAGCACCCTTTTGATGTGTCTTTTCGCCCCCTTGGTGGTCGCTTCGAGTTGGTGCGCATTCGTGATGGCGTCAAAGCCCAGTTGTTCACGAAGCGCGCTGTGTGCGGCTTCTTCATTCGCTGTGGTTACGGTGAAGGCACGCAGAATCCACGCTTCGATCTTGGGCGTGGCGAGGCCGACCAAGATGGCTTGCATGCCGTGAAGTTCCTGCCGCGCTGCGTCCAGACCAGTTCGGCGCTGCGGTTGATCGTCCGCATCGCGCTGGAGGAGAACGACATTCACATCGGGAACGCACTTGCGGATCGCCCACAGGGCACGCACCGCGGCGTGGTGGTCCGCACCTGCGCTGGTGCCATGATGCTTTATTCCGTGCCTGGCTGCGAGGTGCTTGGCCTCGGTCCATTTGAGAAATGGTCGGCCATTGATCTGGACATACGACCGGACGGCCTCCAAGTCGGCGTCCGGATCTTGGAGCAGTTCACGGATGACCAGATCGACGATATGGACAGCGATGCCGCGATCGACGTCGCCCTCGGCGACGATCGCAATGTTCATCATTTCGGCACCGCGGGAGGAAGTTGTTTGATCCAATCCTCACCGACGGAAGTCCAGAACTCGCCCGGGGCCATTTCGTCTTTCCATTGGGCCCAGTCCGGGTGGCTGGAGAGTGGAGCGGCGCGGGAGCCGTCGGGGGCGGTGTCGGTGAGGATGACTTCCTCGGCGGAGAAATGATCGACGAGGTAGGGTGAGTGCGACGTTGCGACGATCTGGAGGGTCGGGTCGGCGACTTGCAGGCCGCGGAGTTGCTTGACGAGTTGCCCGAGGGCTCGGGGATGGAGGCCGCGCTCGATTTCGTCGAGGAGAAGCAGGCGAGGGCCTTTGACGGTAGCCAGCGACGCCAAGATGCCGAGGGTGAGGAGGGTGCCGTCGCCGGCGGCTGAGGCTGCCACGCCCTTGGCGTTCGCGAAATCGAAATTCAGCACGTACGAAGGCCCGGCGTTTACAGAACTGGAATCGAAGTCGTTGGGATCACTCGTAGTAGCGTTATTGACCGTTGCGATGCCGATCCGTTCGAAAGAAGGGACGACCTCGCGGAGGGCTTGCGTAATGAAATTGAACCGTTCATCGTCATCCAGTTTCAATCGAGCGATGAGAGCTGTAAAATCCAGTCCGCTGACCGCTGGGACGCGGGAGGCATCTGTCGTGGTGTGGACGGGGGACGACAGCAGGCGTGGATCCAGCCGCAGGAGTATGGGGGTCGGCAGCCCGACCGTGAAAAGGTGCCAAACCGCAGTCCAGTTTTCGGGATTCAAGCTTTGTTCCGCCCGAATCCGCTCGCAGCCAAACCTTGGACTTTTTAGTGGAGTGGGAGTCGATCTGAAGATGAAGCGAATGTGTTGAATCGATCTCTGCGATAATTCCAGTTTGCGTGCCCGAACTGTGCTTCAAAAGTCCGCTACGACGTTCAACGGTAAAAATGGTTGCAAGGGACCGCTTGTCACACAACGAGACCAACTGCAGCGCTTGTAGCACCGACGTCTTTCCAGACCCGTTCGGACCCACGATCACGCTCATCGGGCGCAGCGGGATGTCCGCTGAACCGAAGGCCTTGAAGTTTTCGAGTTGAAGTCGGGTGATCATGGCTTCCCTCATTATCGGCCGGATGGCTCCGGTTCTCTATTGCCCCTGCGCCATGCTGTAGCCCTTCACCCCATCGAAGGTCCTCAGAAGTTCGTACGAGCACACCGTGAATTTTTCCGCGATGCGGTCGAGCAGGGCGATCGCGCGCGATTGCCCCAACGATCCCGGGTTCACGCCGTCCTTCAGCTCAAACCGCACCCGGTAGTAGTCCACGCACTCGGTGTAGACGCTGCCGGTGGGCCACACCTGCGTGCCGCGATTGCTGATGAGCGTGAGTTTGAAGGGCGTGTCTTCGGCAACCCGGTTCATTTCTTCGGCGAGTGAGATCGGCGCCAGCGGCGAATCCAAATAGATATCGCAGCCGACCGGGTGGGTCACGACGTTCTTGAAGGTTCGGATCACTTGCTGGGCGGTGGGGCGGGGGGGGCGAATGAAGCAGGCTTCGCCTGCTTCGGGCACCACGACGGCGGGGACGGTCTTGGGCGTTGCGCCCAAGCGCTCGACGATCGCCGCGGTGAATCCCTTCGTGTTCACCGACGGCCTCGATCGGTCGCCAAAGTCGCCTGTGTGGATACCGGATTCGAGCGTGGCGAGCAGGGCATTCTCGAGCATGGCGGCCTCGCGTCCGAGGCAGACGTGCCGCAACATCATGAGCCCGGAGAGGATGAGGCTGGTGGGGTTGGCGATTCCCTTGCCCGCGATGTCCGGGGCGGTCCCGTGCACGGCCTCGAAGATGCTGATGTGGTTGCCGATGTTGGCGGACGGGGCAAATCCCAGACCGCCCACCAGCCCCGCGCACAAGTCGCTGACGATGTCCCCCTGTAGATTGGGAAGAACGATCATCTGGTACTGCGTCGGCTTCACCACCAGGTTCATGCACAGCGCATCGACGATGACGTCGCCGGTTTCAATCTCAGGGAAGTCGCGGGCGACCTGGCGGAACCGATCCAGAAAAAGCCCGTCCGTCATCTTCATGATGTTGGCCTTGTGGCCGCAGTGCACCTTTGTCACGCCCAATTTTCGGGCAGTCTGGAACGCGAACCGGTGCACCTGATCGCAACCGGGGGCCGAAATCAGGCGCTTGCACTGGATGACGTCGTTGCTAAGCCGGTGCTCGACGCCGCCGTAGGTGTCCTCAATATTCTCGCGGACCACGGACATATCGATGTGGATACCGGCCTTGCTGTAGACCGTCTCAACGCCGGGCAATGTCTTGAAGACCCGAAAATTCGAGTGGGCGTTCCACAACTTCCGGGCCGTAACGTTGATGGACTTTCCGCCCGAGCCCGTGGGCGTCTCCATCGGTCCCTTAAAGAGAATCCCACACTCTTCGGCGGTTCGGATCGCCTGGTCGGTCATTCCGCGGGTATTGCCCTTGAGAAAGACCGCCGCGCCCATTTCCACGGGGACGAAATCGATATTCTCAAGCACTCCTGCGATCCGGAAGAGTTCGAGCGTGGCGTCCATGATTTCCGGACCGATGCCGTCACCGGAAGCGAGCGCGATCGAAAGGCGGGCCATGAAAGAAAAACTCCTGAAAAAGTGTGCAAACAGCGCTCGCGGCGGATAAATTGCGGGCCGGTGATCGCGCGAGGCTCCAAGGATAGTCCCCGCACCTCGCCGTACCCCCATCGCAGCCATCGCACACCCACCCCCTCCGGAGATCATGCTCCCATGTCTATCGCCTCCCGCGCTGTTTCCCATCTCAACTGGGTCCACGCCGTCACCGTCAAAATGACCGAGAACTGGCCGGTGGAGAAAGAATCACACCAATCGTGCGGCACCGACAACCACCTCGTGTGGACGCTGGGGCACCTCGCGATCTCGAACGACTGGTTTCGCGGACTGCTTGTCGCAGGGCCGTCGGAAGTTCCCGAGGCCTACCAGAAATTGTTCGGGGCCGGTTCCAAGCCGATCGCCGACCGCGCTGCGTTCCCCGCCACCGCAGAACTCCGGGCGGCCTTTGATCGCACGTTTGCATCCTTGGCCGCTTCGGCAGCTTCGCTCTCGGACGCCGACGCCTCTCTGGCCACGCTCACCGACACGGGCGGCTTCTGCACCGATCGCGCCGACGCCATCGACAAGGCCATCTGGCACGAGGGATGGCACGCGGGCCAGTTGGCGTCACTCCGAAAAGGACTGGGCCTTGCCTCGGTGATCGGCTGATTGCCCCGCCGGAACGGCATCCGGTGCCGGATTTGGGACTACCCGACGTCGCCCGCTTTCAATCCATTCAGCGCACTGCGACAGGAGCTTTGACTTGTCGATGGGCTTGGTCGCGTAGGCGTCGCACCCGGCCGCCACGCACTTTTCGCGGTCGCCGCTCATGGCGTGCGCGGTGAGCGCGATGACCGGGATGGTGACGCCGCGTTTCCGCAGTTCAGCGGTGGCCGTATAGCCGTCCATCTCGGGCATCTGCATGTCCATCAGGATGAGTGCGAACGGGCGGTTCTCGATCGTCGCTTGCTCGACTTCGCGCAAGGCGACGCCGCCGTGCTCGGCGATCGTGACCTCGGCCCCGGCGTTCCGAAGGTGGAATGCGATCAGCCGTTGATTGTCCGGTCCATCTTCCACCAGGAGAACCCGGCCGGCGAGACGGGACGTGGACGGTGTCGGCGGCAACGCCGCGGGAGCCGGGGCGACGTCTGCTGCGCAGGTCAGCATCGGCACGCCGTGGAGCGAGCCGCAGGCAATCCGCACCGTGAAGGTGCTGCCCCCGCCCTGGCTGCTCCGTACCGAAATTTCGCCGCCCAGCATCTCGGCCAGGCGCTTCGAGATGGTGAGCCCTAACCCGGTTCCGCCGAACTTGCGGGTCACGGACGCGTCGGCCTGAACAAACGGGCGGAAGAGCCGAGAAATCTGCTCTTCGGATAACCCGATGCCGGTGTCGTGGATCTCAAAGGCCATGAGGGCCGGCCCGGATGGCGTCGTCGGGGCGTTCATTCGCACCACCAGCCGCACACCTCCCCGCTCGGTGAATTTCACCGCGTTGCCGACGAGATTGACCAGAATCTGTTTCAACCTGAGCCCGTCGGTCGCGATCGACGCGGGGAGCGGGTACACAAACTCGGTGTTGAGCGAAATCCCGCGGGTCGCCGCGCGGACCCGCATGAGTGTGCCGACCTCGGCCGCGATCTCGATGGCCGAGCACCGCGTCGTTTCAACAGTGGACTGTCCGGCCTCGATCTTTGAGAGGTCGAGGATGTCGTTGATGAGCGAGAGGAGATGATCGCCGTTGCGACGGATGATATCGATCATCTCGCCGCGCTCGCGGCCTGCGGTGTCCGCGTGGTTCAGCAGGTCGGTGTACCCGAGGATCGCCGTCATGGGCGTCCGGATCTCGTGGCTCATGTTCGCCAGGAACTCGCTCTTGGCGGTGCTGGCCGCCTCCGCCGCCGCCCGCGACGTCCGGAGCTCGCCGGTCTGGAGGCGTACCTCGGATTCGATAATGTCGCGGCTGCCTTCGACCTTGGCCCGGTCGGACGCGATCAGCCTCATTTCGCGGACGTTATGGAGGCACGCCGAGATCAGGAACACATCCTGGAACACAACCCACGCGACGTGCTCGACCCACCGCCACGGGCTGTTGAGCGCCACGCCGAAGACCGACTGCGGCCAGAAAACGCCCCGCCAGAAATGGTCGGCGGCGACCACCGCCGTCATCGTCACCAGCACCTTCCAATCTCTATAGAACGCGATGAAAGCAAGAGAGCCGAAGACGTGGAAGTGGGTCTCGGGCCGTCCGCCCGTGAGGTGGATCAGGATCGTTGAGTGGAGAGCCTGGGCGACGGCGACGGTGTGACGCGTGCCAACCCAGCCCGGTCGTACCAGAACCAGGAACACCGGGACCACGGTCACCGCCCCGCCCAGCATGAGCGCGGTCCACACATGGTTATGCACCGCGTGCAGTTCGCCGATCCACGTCGTGGGCGAAATCCACAGCGAAGCCCCGACCATCCCGAGCCACTGCAACGCCAAAAGGATGGCAAACAGCCGATCGGTGCGCTCATGCACATGTCGTTGATGCAGCGCGAACAGTTCGGCGGCGCGGCTGTCGGTTTGAAATGGCCCGGCGGCGACGGTGTTCATCGCGGCGCCTCCGGAGACCCGTTACAACCGTTGGCGTCGCAGTCGTCGGCAATGAACAGCGCACAGCCGAAGACTTCGGCCTGCGACGGCCCGCCCTCGGCGCCCGCGAGGTGGGCGGCCAGCGCATCGCTACCGACGTTGGGGCCAGCGTGACCGCGGGCACCGGTGACGCCCCCCGAAAACTGTAAACGGCCGTCCCGATCGTAAAGCAGAACTTGGCCGGATGTGAGAGCGCCGAATCGGGCCGCGTCCGCGCCCGATGGATCGTCGAGCACGATCGCGCCCGCGATGGAGCGGGCGGCGCGGGTTTGGGCCGTCTCGGTCCAAGTCGCGTCGTGCACCGCCGGGGTTCTTACCAGCAGATACGTCCGTATAACTCGCGTTGACTCTCGGAGCACGCGGTCCAACTCCGCCAAGCTCGCTCCGGTACACGGGCAGCGCGGGTGGATGGTCATCACCAGCGTCGGTCCGTCGACGTTGCGTTTCAAGTCCGAACCCTCGGGCCAGTGCGAATCTGACGCGATGGCGGCGCCCGCCCCCGGACGCATCGACGCCGCGGAAACCGTCACCAGGCCGGCGAGGATGGCGGCGGCCCACGCCGCCAGACCCGCCACGACCACGGGGGTCGCCACCAATCGACATTTCGAGATTCCGCAGTTGAAATTCACATTGATCCCGCGAGCCGATGGATATGCCCGTTCGGAATCGGTCATCGGCGATTCTGCTCCGGGTCTCCAGCGTGGGCTTACGACGGACGAACCGTGTCGAACGTCTATAACGCTTCCGGGCTAGCGTTGCCGCATATATGGCCACCGAGCGTGTGATCGGCCCGACCGCCGGGCCGCAAGATGAACAAGCAAACTGGGCCCTGCGCCCGGCTTCGATCGCCGAGTACATCGGCCAATCGCAACTGATCGAGCGCATCACGATCGCGATACACGCGTCCCGTCAACGCAAGGATCCGCTGGAGCACGTCCTCCTGCACGGCCCTCCGGGGCTGGGAAAAACCACGCTCGCGCATGTACTGGCGCAGGAGATGGGGAGCAAACTCCACGTCACCAGCGGGCCTGCGCTCGCGAAGGGCACCGATCTCGTCTCGTGTCTCACCCGTCTTCAGGCCTCCGATCTTCTGTTTATCGACGAGATACACCGTCTCCCGATCGCCGTCGAGGAGTTCATCTACCCCGCGATGGAGGACTTCCGCGTCGACGTCACGATCGACAGCGGGCTGTCGGCCCGCACCGTTCAGATCAAGTGCAAGCCGTTCACGCTGGTGGGGGCGACCACCAGGGCGGGGCTCATCTCGGCCCCGTTGCGCTCCCGCTTCGGCATCATCCACCACCTCCGCTACTACACCCATGCGGAACTTGTCGCGATCCTCGCGCGCAGCGCCCGCCTGCTCGGCCTCGCTTCCACACCCGCCAGCGCGATCGACGCCATCGCCGCCCGCTCCCGCGGCACCCCGCGAATCGCGAACCGTCTGCTCCGCCGCGTCCGCGACTTCTCTCAGGTTCGCGCGGGCGGCGAAATGTCGACCAAGGTCGTCGGAGATGCGCTCCAGCTGGAAGGCGTCGACCGCCTGGGCCTCGATGAACTCGATCGCGCGTTCCTTCGCATCATCGCAACCACATATCGCTGCGGCCCGGTGGGGCTTGACGCCATCGCCGCCACTATGAACGAAGATTCCGGGACGCTGGAAGATGTTGTCGAGCCGTTTCTGCTGCAGATCGGATTTCTGGCCCGCACGAGGCGGGGTCGTTCGATCACCCCCGAGGCCTGCAATCACCTGGGCGTCCCCTGGCAGCAACCGACGGATACGCCGACCCTTTTCGGTTGATCACGCGGCGTCAGATTCTTTTCCGATCATCGTCCCCTGCATCACCGCGATCAAGGTCTTTGACCGGTCGCTTGCCATGCCCACCGCATCGCCCGCGGTCACCACGAGCGTCCGTCCCGTCTTGAGCACCCTGCCGCGGGCCACCAATCGCTCGGCGAGCGCGGGGCGAAGAAAATTGATCTTGAATTCCACGCTCAGCACTTCGTGGTCCGCGGGCATGGTCGTCATGGCCGCGTAGCCGCTTGCTGCGTCGAGAATCGTCGCGACCAACCCGCCGTGCCCGAAGCCGTGCTGCTGCCCCAGTTCCGGCCGCATCGCCACCGAAATGTCAACCTCGCCCCACGCCACCCGATCCATGGTGGCGCCGATCAACTGCAAAAATCCCACCCGCGCGAAACTGGCCCGCACACGCCGCTCGAATTCGGGAGTTTCCTCGATGACTACTCCCCTTCGTCATGGTCGTATCCCGCCGGCGCCCCGCCCTTGCGCGGATCGCTCGCAGCTTGCAAGCCACCGGCAATCCGCTTGATCATTTGCACGGCCGCGATGGGATGCTTGGACCCGGTTTCGTGACCGAGCGCCCTGATCGACGGCTCGAACGTGCCGCCCCGCAGCCCGTCCTCCAACATGAGTGTGTTGGGGTGCCACTGATGGTGGAAGCGCGGCTCAGAAACCGCATCCGAAGCACTCATCCCAAAGACCGTGGCGTTTAGCAACCCCTGAATGGTGCTGCTGATGATCCGGGGGCCGCCCGAACCTCCGGCGAGCAGCACCGCGTCGGGCGTGCCGCCGGATTCCGCCATCCCGGGCATCCGCGCCCTCGGCCCCGCCCGCGGATCGCCGCTGAGCACGATCGTCGGGGTCATCGATGAAAGGGGCCGCTTTCCCGGCTGGGGTTTGTTGAGCGCGGCGTGGTCCAGCCCGAAGGCGTTCGCGACGCCCGTTCGCGCCAGAAAATCATCCATCTCGTCGTTGAGGATGAAGCCGTACTCCGGAACGGCGACCAAGGAGCCGAAGACGAGGTTGATGGTCTCCGTGCAACTCACGGCGTTTCCCCACTCATCGACGACGCACAAGTGGCTGGTCCCGTCGTCGTCGCCCGGGGGGTGCGCAGTGCCGTATGTTTCGATGGGCTGGGTCTGGGTCAAATCAATCGCGCCCGCTCGATCGGCGATGTACTCGGGGCTCAAGAGGCCTTTCACAGGCACGTCCACGAAGTTGGGGTCGCCCATGAACTTGGCGCGATCCGCGAAGGCGTGCTTGAAGCACTCCGTGACCAGGTGGGCATATTCCGGGCTGTTATGGCCCGGACCCGCGATGATCGCGGCCAGATCAGCCGATCGAGCCTCGAGCATTCCCAGCACCTGCGCGAGGACAATCCCGCCGCTGGAGGGGGGCGGCATGGTGACCACGCATTCACCCCGGAAACGGGTGATCAAGGGTTCCAGTTCTTCGACCGTGTACCCCTTGAGATCATCCAGCGTCAGGCCCCCTTTGTCGGCCGCGACCGCCTTGACCATCGCCTCCGCCACCGGGCCTTCATAGAAGCCCGCAGCGCCGTGCTCCGCAATCAGGCGGAGCACTTTCGCCTGCTCGGAAAGGTTGACGCGGTCGCCGACTTTGACACCGCCCTTCCCAAGCAGGCGTTCCCAGAGAAATTCAAATCGCTGGATGCGCTCCGGCTTTGCCGTCAGCCAGGCGATCACTTCCTGCGAACTGCTCACATAATGGGCGTCCGCGGCGTACCCACTCTCCGCAAGACGGATCGCGGGCGCGAGAACCTGGGCCCGCTCAAGCGTGCCGTACTTTGCAAGCGCCGCCAGCATCCCCGCCACATGCCCAGGCACGCACACCGCTTTGCCCCCGTGGGTTGCGGAATCGGCATCGGCGTCTCCCTCAAAGTAATCCGGATGGCAGACGCCGGTGCCGACTTCCCGATAATTGAGCGTCGTCACGATCGGCCTGCCGCCCGACATTTCGTGCAAGCGCGGATGGGCTTTGAGATACACCACCATAAACCCGCCGCCGCCGATGCCGCAGGAGTAGGGCCGCACCACCGAGAGCGCGAAACTGGTCGCGACCGCCGCGTCCACGGCGTTCCCGCCGGCCCGCAACACTTCGAGCCCCGCCGCCGAAGCGAGCCGATGGTCTGCCGCCACTGCCGCCTTTGAGAACACCACGTCGTCTCTCCCCGATTCCGACCCCGGTTGCAGAACCGCGGCAACATTCGCGGACACATTCAAACACACCAGCAAAACCGAGAAACACAGGAACGGCAATGGTGATGTCCTCATTCGCATTTCCGTAACGACCTCCCACGCGCGCTCCATCGTGGATCTCGCTGGCGGTCTGGCCCAAGCGTATCGAACGGCGACGCCTGTGCGAGTGGTTCGCCGGCCCTGAGGCTGATTCCCCCGCATGACATGGCTCCGCTGAGACTGCAGGCCGTTGAGACTGCGCCTCACCCCAGACTTACCCTTGTTTCAGCGAACGTCCCCCGTTGGCGAACTGCTTTTTGATGCGATCTCCATTTTTGTCTTGCCAGGATCGATCCATGCCGTATGTTCTACGAACAATGAGTGACCCCGCCCGACTGTTCCAGCCGGGTCACGGGACGGCATTGTCCCATCTGGAAGACTGACCCATGCGCGCATTTTCGGTCGCCGTATTCTCATCGCTCTGCGTCGCCACCGCTGCTCTCGCTCAGTCTGTGACCGCGCCGCCAGTCGCCAACCCGCGACCTTTCGAGGGGCACATCGTCGTCAAGATCGCGCCGCAGACGTCGTCCGACCTGCTCGCGATCAGTAGCATCGGCGAGACTATCTGGTCGTGCCATATCGGGGTTGGTCCTATCGAGGTTCAGGTGTCACCCGCCCAGCGGACCGCGCTCGACCAACTGGGCATCCCGTACACCGTCTGGATCGACGATGTGCAGGCCCTGATTGACCGCGAGCAGGCCGACCTCGCGCTTGGGGCCGACGCCGACGGTTTTGGAGAGCGCGACGACGCGTGGTTCACGACCTACCACCCGCTTCCCGAGATTCAGGCGCAACTCGCCGCCTACGCGACGGCGTATCCGGCCATCGTGACGCCGATTTCCGCGGGCACGAGCCTCCAGGGCCGCCCGCTTTCCGGCATCCGCATCCGCACACCCGACCTGCCGGGCAACCTCGCCGCCGACCGACCGATGGTGCTCTTCGCCGGCGGGCAGCATGCCCGCGAGTGGGTCAACCCCGCCACCGTGATGTACATCGCCGATCGCCTGCTCCGCGAGTACGGCACCAACCCGCGAACCACGGCCATCCTCAACACCGCCGAGATTCTGATTATCCCGGTCCAGAACCCCGACGGCTATGAATGGACATGGGCCACCGGAGGCAACCGCCTGTGGCGAAAAAACCGTCGCGACAACGGCAACGGGACCATCGGCGTCGATCTCAATCGCAACTGGGGGTACGAGTGGGG
>CAZJXA010000084.1:0-12926 GCA_964549785.1 uncultured Phycisphaeraceae bacterium
CCAGGGATAGAGGCGCAGGTCGCCGGGGATGCTGCCGATCTCGGCCTTGATGGTGCGCGAGTCGCGCCAGCAATCGAGACCGAAGATCCGGGCGTTTCCGGTGGTGGCGCGGAGAAACCCGAGCAGGCAGCGGATGGTGGTGGTTTTGCCCGCGCCATTGGGGCCGAGAAAGCCGTGGAGCGACCCCTCGCTGACGGCGAGATTGACATCCTCGATTCCGCGGCGTGAGCCGTAACGACGGGTGAGGCTTTCGGTCAGGACTGCGTATGCCATGCGAAAAAGCCGAGGTATCGCGGGGACACGGGAACGGTGCGAACAGCCGCGTGTCGAACGGGAACTGATCTACGGTACGCCTCGCAGGGTAGCGTGCGAGGTCCGACGCGTGCGATTCCTCCGCATGCTGATGAGTTTTTATGCCACGATGCAGGTGCGGCGTCTTCCCACGATCTTCTCCACGCTCCCCCACGCTGCTCCGCGATGTCGCGTTTGCGTGGCGCCCGTCGCAACCACGCGTGAGAACCCCCCCACCTCATCGTTGTCCTTGGGGTCCACAACCCGGACATGCCCCGCCTGAAAGGCGGTGAGGTGCAGATCGGCACACACGCCGATCCGTTCACACGACGCGGAATCCGCGGAGCAATCGCGCCACGACGTTCTGCTGCTGGTGATTCGTCGCGTGGCGGTCTCACCGCCCCGGAACCCAGGTCGCGTCACGATGGCTCCGGCATCGACTCGCTCGCGAGTGTCGATCATTTCACCGTCCGTACCGCAGCGAGGATCCTCTAGCGCCCATCGCCGAGTCTGGACAGAACAGCACACAGGGCAGGGCAAGGGAAGGGAACGTTGCCGGCGGCATGAATCTTGACCCGAACCGGCTATGGCGCCGACGCGGGTCTGCGATTCCCGAACTCAGCGCTTGCTGACGGGGAACCCCGATCCCAGATCATGACAGTGGCAGTGCAAAACCCGACACGCCGCGATGCGAAGCGTCTCGCCTCAGAGTCCCGGCCCGCGACCGACACGGCACCCCTGCGGTTCACCCTGCTAATCGCCCGAACCTGCGGTTGTCGGCGTGGAGGCTGCACGCGGCCCGAAATCGGTGAGCGTCCTCGGCCGGAAAGCCGCTCGCAACGCGTTGAAGATCGCAAGGACGTCAATGATTTCCTGGCTCACCGCGCCGGCCACCGGTGAAAGGTGGCCGCCGCTCGCGAGCGCCATGCCGACCACGCTAAGAGCCATACCGCCAATCGCGCTCTGGAGTGCGATGGTTCGCATGCGTGCGCTGATATGCATGAACTCATCGACCTTCTCCAGCGAGCTATCCATGATCACAACGCCGGCAGACTCGGTCGTGATGTCGCTGTTCTGCCCGATCGCGACGCCGACCGTCGCCGACATCAGCGCCGGCGCGTCGTTGATGCCATCCCCCACATACAGCGTGCGTGCCTTGAGCGTCTCCGCTCGAACGATCGTCACCTTCTCCTCCGGGGTCTTCTCGGCATACACCTCGCTGATTCCGATCTGGTCCGCCAAGTACCGCACCTCGGACTCGCGATCCCCCGAAACAATCAGCAGCCGATTGATCTTGTGCCGCGGAAGCAGGTGCTTGATGAAGGAAGCGCCCTCCGCCCGGGGCTCATCCCGGAATCGGTACGCCGCCGCATAGCGATCATCGATGACAACAAAGCACTCAAGGCCTCCGGCATGGGGCGGGATCTGATCCGATCCGGACACCGGGGTCTTGGCCAGTGCCCCGCGGCTGGTGATCCGCACCGAATGACCGCCGACAGTCCCCCGCATGCCCTGCCCGGGCGGTTCGCTGATCTCCGTCACCTCTTGGAGGCGTACTCCTTCGGCCGCCGCAGAAGCGAGAATCGCCTGCGCGAGTGGATGCTTCGAGTATCGTTCCATGCTCGCCACCAAGCCCAGAACATCGGCGGCTTCAAAGCCGGTTGCGATCACCGGATCGGTCAGGCGGGGGCGCCCATACGTCAGCGTGCCGGTCTTGTCGAAGATCGCCGTGCGGCATGTCGCGATCGTTTCGAGCACCGCCGGGTTCTTGACAATGATGCCCCGGCGGGCGCACAGCGAGATCGCGCCGATGATGGCGACAGGGATCGCGATCAGCAAGGGGCAAGGGGTCGCGACCACGAGCACGGCCAGAAAACGGCTCGATTCCCCGCTGATCAGCCACGCCGCCAACGCGATCAATAGCGCCAGAGGGGTGTAGTACCCGCCCAGCGTGTCGCCCAGGCGACGCATCCGGGGGCGGTTCTGCTCGGCCGACCGCATGACCTGCATGATCCGCGCGTAGCGAGAATCGGCGGCCGGACGAGTCGTTCGGATAGTCAATGCCGACTCGCCGTTGACGGCGCCGGAGATCACTTCCGAACCCGGCGTCTTGGACATCTGGAAGGGCTCGCCGGTCAGGAACGACTCGTCCATGACCCCGTGGCCCTCGGTGACAACCCCGTCCACCGGGCAGATGTCGTGGGGAAACATCACCAGCGTGTCGCCAATGGCGACCTCGCTCAACGGGACATCCACGACCTGCCCTTCCTGACGCCGATGAGCAATCGAGGGCATTCGCTGCGCGAGCGCGCGCAGAACCGATGACGCGCTCCGCACCGCGTAGCTCTCAATCGCCTCGCCGCCCGACAGCATGAGAACAACCAGAGCGCCCGCCAAAAACTCGCCCAGCACCACAGCGGTCACGATCGAGATGCCGGCGAGCAGGTCGGAGCCGAACTGCAGTTTCGTGACCTTCTTCAGCAGGTCGTAGAGAAGGGGAATGCCCCCGAACGCGAGGACGATCCATAACGGAATCTGATACGCCCGAACCTCGGTATGCACGGCATATCGGAGAATCAGGTGGACCGCGATCCCTGCCAACGCCACGCCGGCGATGACGACCATGTGCCGACCGGTCCAGAAGTCTTTCAACCTGGAGACCGACTTGTCGGACGCGGCGGCTTGCATTCATGGTCCCAGGCGGAGGCGCTCCGACGCTGCCCCCGGAACATTCGCCCGGCAGCCCGACACGCATCAGTCAGCGACGCGACGCCCAGTAGGCCTCCGCCTCGGCTTCCAGCCGGTCCAACCGCGTGTAGTAATCCGGGAACTCTTTGAGGTGTGCCCACGCGATCTTGCCCGTGAGCACCACATCGTCGTTGGTCACATTCGTCTCCGGGTCGTGTGATCCGTGCTCGAACTCGACCTCCAGCCCGCGACGGAACTGGTCCAGATCGACCGTTCCCCAGTCGATACCCAATGATGCGCCGATCCCTTTGGCCTCATCTGTATTAACTTTACGTTTGCCCATTGCGCAACTCCTGGTCACCCACCGACTGTATGCGAACCGATTGAGCGGCTTGCTCATCCCACCCGCCTTGGTATGCATCATCCTTGACGCCAGTTCGATCTCCAGATGTGCTGCCGCCCAGCTTCCCGACATACGCTTTCCCCGCTGAAAACCGCCGCGGGGGGTTCCAATCCCGTCGAGGTCATCCTTCCGTTCCGCCCCGTCCCTTCTGAGGCGGGCGTCTGCGTTCCCAATCGCCTTTGTCGGAGGTCCCGTCGTGAGCCATCGCTTTGTCTCTCTCTTTTCCTGCGGCCTTTGCTCGTTCGCCCTTCTCTCGTGCAACAGCACCGAGCGTCGCGAAGTTCCGGCCAGCGCCGGCCAGCACGGCCCCGAGGAAACCGAAGAATACTGCCGCAGCGTCAAGCCCGGTGTCATCACGAGTGTCAATTCAATGTGCGCGGTGATGGTCGAAGACCCCGTCGACCCGGCGCTGACGCCGACCGTCTGGAAGGGTCAGAAAGTCGGCTTTTGCTGCCAAGGTTGCATCCCGCGTTGGGAGCAGATGACCGACGCCCAGCGCGACTCCAACCTCGCCAAGGCAATCGCCAATTTGGTGCCGACCGTTTCCACGACCACCGATCCCGCGCGGTGGTAACCCCGGAACGATCCGCTGCGCTCAACGCGGCGGACCCCAAACCACCGACGCCGACCGCGCAACGTCCGGGATCACGGCGCCCGCACGCCCATACCGACGCCCTCGATTTGCCCGCTGGTGAGCTCGGACCCCGGCAAAGCGTCTGATACATCAATTCCGCCTGATCGATTTTGTCGGCGACAGCGACCGGGTTACCCGTCAGTCGCGGCCCCAATGAAGATTTTTTACCCCCCGTCATTGGTGAGGTCTCATTCGTTTACTATGCGTTCGGCTCCAAATCGACCCGGCCGGTGCTGGGCTCGATGGCGCGCTCCCATGGAACTCGAACCACGACAGCCCTCCGCCCTTCCTCCCCCCGCCGCACCGGGTCCGACCCGCCGCACGCGCGTTCTATGTGTAGACGATTCGCCCGACATCGGCACGATGCTCGCGCGGCTTATCCGCGATCAGCCCGACCTTGAGGATGCCGGTGTGCTTGACCGCGCAGAAGGCCTCGTAGACGAAGTACTCGGGCAGCGGGCCGACGTCGTCGTACTCGATCTCACCATGCCCGGGCCCGATCCCATGGGGGCCATCCGTGCCCTCGCCCTGCGTGTGCCATCCTGCCGAGTCATCGCCTTCAGCGGCTACGACGATCCAGAAATGAAGGATGAAGTACGCTGCGCCGGGGCGTGGGGGCTGGTGAGCAAGAACGGGCAACCCGCCGATATCATTCGCGCCATCCGCAGCGCCGGGGGCGAAGCCCCGCCGCCCGGCCCCCGACAGGTCAGCGGCCACCCCGTGTGAGAACGAAGTGATGCCCGATGCCGTGCCCGACGCCCTTGTGCTGGACCCCGCGCCGGATGGCGCAGGTCGCGGGCTCCGCCTCGCCTGCGCCTCGCTCGGAATCTACGCCGCAGTGGGCGGATTAATTTCGTTCCTCGGCTGGCCCTTGGATGTTCCACGTCTCACAAACTGGGACAATGACGGAATCTCGATCCTGCCGAATGCCGCGGTATGCGCGGCGGTGTCGGGCCTGGGGGTTGTCCTGCTCGCCCTCGGTCGCCGGCGCAGCGCGGGCATCGCCGGGCTGATCGTCTCGGCGATCGCGGCGGCGACCGCGTTCGAGTGGCTCAGCGGCGTGCCGATGGCTCGACACCGTGCTCATGTTCGGGCGCGAGTGGGGACGACTCGGGGTGGCCTTCCCAGGTCGGATGGGGCCGCCTGCGACGCTGTCGTGGATGCTCATAGGGGCGGCGTCAATGGTCCCAAGTCTTGACGCGTTCGGCACCCCCGCGGTTCAACCTGTTGATCGTCCAAGTCTGCGGATGACGGCGTTGGGCGCGCGCGGCCCAAAATCGGTGAGCGTCTTCGGGCGGAAGGCCGCTCGCAGCGCGTTGAAGATTGCAAGGACGTCGATGATCTCCTGACTGACCGCGCCAGCCACGGGTGAACGGAGCCCGCCGCTCGCGAGCGCCATGCCGATCACGCTGAGCGCCATTCCGCCAATGGCGCTCTGGAGCGCGATGGATCGCATGCGTGCGCTTATGAATCGGTAGCTCCCAAACAGACCCCGCTTCATCTCCTAGTTGGGAGGATGCTCGTAATCGGTCGCGGGAAGCCGGGCGAGCAAAACCGTAGGCTTCTGCGGGATACTTGCCCGAGGTTGATTTCGATGGCGTTGGGGCACGCCCGCTCACTTCTGCACCACCCATTGGCCAAGGAGTTCTGTCGCCACGGTGATCGCGACGACCGCCAACATATTGAGCCCGAACCCTGCTCGGAGCATCTGGCTCATCGTGACGTGCCCGGTCGCGTACACGATGGCGTTGGGAGGCGTGCCCACGGGAAGCATGAACGCCATGCTCGCCGCAATGGTCGCCGGGATGAGCAGACGAAACGGATCGATGCCCATGGACGGGGCCGCGGCCGCCAGAATCGGCAAGATCGCAGTGGCGATGGCCGTATTGCTCGCGAGTTCGGAGGCGAAGATCACGACCGCCACCAGCACCAGAACGACCAGCCACGTCGGCAACCCGGCCAAGCCGGTGAAGAACTGCCCGATATAGACATCCAGCCCGTTCGCCGAGATCGCCGCCGCGAGGCTGAGCCCGCCGCCGAACAGGATGAGGGTGCCCCAGGGCAAACGCGTGGCCGTCTGCCAGTCCATCGCAAAGACCCGCTCTCGCGGCTTGATCGGGATGGCGAAAAGCAGCAGGCACGAGAAGAGCACGATCGATGCGTCGTTGAGCGAGCGCACGCCCGGAACCCCGTGCGCCAGCGCCAACTCGATGATCGCCGGCCGGAACACCCAGAGCGCGACGGTGAGCAGAAAGACCAGCAGTACCACCCATTCACCAAGGTTCATTCGGCCCAGTGCCGCCAACTCTCCACGGATCATCCCTTTGCCGCCCGAAATCTCTTTCAGCCGAACCGGCTGGCTGATGCTCGTCATGTAGAACCACGCCAACGGCAGATACACAACGACCAGCGGCAATCCCACCTTCATCCAATCCGTGAACCCCACAGCGTGTTCGAAATGAGATTCGACGAAACCCTTGAACACGGCGTTGGGCGGCGATCCGATGAGCGTGGCAACGCCGCCGATCGACGCCGCATAGGCGACTCCGAGCATGAGGGTCGATTCAAAGTTGGGGTCGGGCGAGGGTCGCGCTTCCGGCGGGGTGCCCGGTGGCGCATGACGCTCGCGGACCAGGGTGATGACGCTGAGCGCGATGGGCAGCATCATGATGGCGGTGGCGGTGTTGCTGACCCACATGCTGATCATCGCGGAGGCCAGCATGAACCCGCCGACGAGACGCTTGGGGCTGGTCCCGACGAGCAGCACCGTCAGCATCGCCACGCGCTTGTGAAGCCCGCAACGCTCCATCGCCAGCCCGAGGATGAACCCGCCCATGAACAGGAAGATGACCTCGCTCGCGTACGGTGAGGCCGCGGCGGAGAAACTAAGCACGCCCCCGACGGGGAACACCACGAGCGGCAGCAGGGCCGTCGCGCTGAGCGGGATCGCCTCGGTCAGCCACCAGCACGCCATCAGCACGGCGACGGCCCCCGTCATCCGACCGGCATCGGTGAGCCCGCCGATCGGCGTACCGGCCTCATCGAGCCGAAGGCCCGGGAGCAGAAACCACGCAACGATCGCGAGGATTGGCCCGAGCCCGAGGCCGATCCATGCAACGGTGCCAGCGACGGTGTGTGTGCGTGTGTTTGTGTGTGGTGACGAACTCATGGGCTCCGAAGGCTAGCGCCCGCCCGCGGGTGATTGCACGCGGCACGATGCCCGCACGAAGTGCCACGGCCCCGATTCCCGACCACGCGGGCTCGCACGCGCGCCTCGCCAAGCCCTGACGGTCTGCTGCGCGTGGACACCTGATGATTAGGTTCCGTCGCACGCGGCGGCGGTGGAGACACAGAACCCCTGCTTCTCTAGGTGGACCTGCGGGTGGCACGCCACGCAGGCGGGGCCGCCCGGGAACGCAGAGGTGGCCGTCGCGCGGCGGCGAGAGGCCCTTGTTCAGAAAGTCGTCCGACACCTACCCCACACGGAGTCGTAACAATACAGCGCTGCGGCCTGCGTCCGGGAGAAGCGGTAGCGGAGGGGGCTTTCGTAGGTAACGACCAACTCCGGGTCTCTCTCGAAAGTGGGGGTTTAGAATCACGGCTTGCGGGGCGCAGCGGGTGTCGTCGTGCTCGCGGGGTCGGCGGCCACCCCCACCAGCCTCGTGGTGACGCGGTTGGCCTCTTGCACCGTGCCGCTTTCAAAGTCGCTGAGGTTGGCGATGGTTATTTCGGCGATTGCCGTGCACGCCTCGCGGGTGAAGAAGCCTTGGTGGGCCGTGATGAGCACGTTGGGGAAGGTCTGGAGTCGCACGAACACATCGTCTTGGATCACGTCTTCGGAGAGGTCCTTAAAGAAGAGGTCGCCCTCCTCTTCGTAGACATCGAGGCCCACCGAGCCGATGCGTCCGCGCTTGAGGGCGGCGATCAGGGCGCGGGTGTCGATGACCCCGCCGCGGCTGGTGTTGATGAGCATCACGCCCCCAACGCCCCCCACGCCCGGCTTCATGGCCTCGAGCGCGGCGGCGTTGATGAGGTGCTTGGTGTGCGGGTTGAGCGGGCAGTGCAGGGTAATGATGTCTGACTGGGCGTAAAGGTCTTGGAGCGGGACATAGGTTGCACCCATCGACTCACAGATGGGGTTTTTGAGCGGGTCGCTCGCCAGCACGCGGCAGCCGAAGCCCGCAAGGATTTTGCACACCACCTCGCCGATTTTGCCGGTGCCGATGACGCCGGCGGTTTTGCCGTGCATGTCGAAGCCCATGAGGCCATCGAGCGCAAAGTTCTGCTCGCGGACGCGGTTGAAAGCGCGGTGGAACTTGCGGTTGAGGCTGAGCATGAGGCCGACGGCGTGCTCGGCCACGGAGTGCGGCGAATAGGCGGGCACCCGCAGCACCGCGAGCCCAAGCCGGTCGGCCTCGGCCACATCCACGTGGTTGAATCCTGCTGAACGCAAAGCAAGCACCCGAGTTCCGTTCGCGTGGAGCGCCCGCAGCACGGGCGCGGAGGCGTCGTCACCCACAAAGATCGATGTAGCGGTGCAGCTGCGGGAGAGGTCGGTTGTCGCGGCGGACAACTGCGCTCCCAAGTACACGAGTTCATGCCGCGGCGTTGTGCCAGTCGCCTCGCGGGTACTGTGGAGCCGCGCGTTCGCCTCGTTGAGAAACGGCTTTTCGTAGGGCTTGTCGGAATAGACGGCGACCTTCAATCGTGGGCTCCGATCCAGGAGAAAGCCGGTCGTGCCGATTCTTAGCGGGTCAGCCCGACCGCGGGATTGAAATGCTGGAACCCGCCGATCGTGTCAACGAGCAGGAAGTACCGCGACCGTAGGCCCAAGGTCCCCAACGCACGCCCAAAGCGTCGTCGAACCCGAAACGGACGCCCGACTCTCGACTGCGCCGACAGGAACAATGCCGCACCGCGCCTATTCCGTCATCCGCTCCATCCGCACCCGCTGCTCAACGGTCAACATCTTCACCCGGTCCAGCCGCATCATCTCACTCAAGTCCAATGCCTTACGAGCCGCCGCACCCGCCGCCTCCCGCTCACCCAAGGCCGCCCTCACGTCCGCCAGCATCAGGTGCAACTGGACGTCGAACGGCGACATTTCAGCCGCTCGCTTGAGCGCCTCCGCGCCCGCCGCGAGCCGCTCTTTCTCGCCCCACATCTCCCCCACCGAACGCTGAATCATCGAGAGCCAGGCAAACGTCGGCGCAGACGGATGCGCTTCCGCGAACTCGTCGGCCTCGTTAATCAAACGCTCCACATCCTCGCGCCGTCCGCTCCGCAGCGCCGATTGAACCGCCAGTTTCGTGTACGCCTCGACCGTCGCAAAATGCCCCGGCGCTCGCCGCCGCGCGTCGGCCATCGCCGTCTCCGCCCGACCGACAGCGGAATCGGTGTACTGGAGCGCGGCCGCCTCCACCGCACTCGGGCTTGTCCCCACCGACCGGCCCGAGAGCCGCTCCAAATCTCTCGCCAGCCGCTCAAGCGTGTCCCCCGGCTGTGGGCTCGATGCAGCAAACGCCCTCATCCTCGCGTGAAGGTCCGGTAGTTCCACAACCTCCCGCGCCGCTCGCGCCAGGTCCGCCTCCCACCGCCACACCCCCACCATCCCGACTCCGATCACCGTCGCCGCCGCCGCTGCAAGCACCGGAAACACCACCGCCGACACTCTCGGCAGAGGCGGAAGGTTCACCGGGTTCCAGCATGCAGCCGCAAGCCCGATCATCGCCATCAGCCACGGTGCCGACCCCATGTGCGTCCCGGTGAGTTCAATCTGCGTATGCACGCCCGCAGTCAGGGCCGCCGCGCCCAGCGCGATCCCCACGCCCCGCGCCCGACCCGAATCCTGAACGATCCGGGCGACCTCGCCCGCGATCCACGTCCCCGCGAACAGCCCGAACATGCGAATCGCCATCGCATCCACCGAGGCGATGGGGCGCTCAATGAACGATGCAACCAGCGTCGCGCCCGCAAGCACCAGAAAAATCGGCTTGGTCAACGAGCCCCGGGCTTCCGACGCCAAGGGTTCCGCGTTCATCCCCACCAACACCCGCCCGATCCGGCTCGCAAACCACAGCACAATCAGCGACCACCCCAGCCCGCCCACGCCCAGCGTGGAAATCCAGTCTATAAATACGCTGTGCGGCAGGGCCACTTCTTCCGGCGAGATCGGGTCCTTGAAAAGCAGGTACGCATCCTTGAAACCCGCCGGCCCCACCCCCATGAACGGGTGGGCCGCCATGATCCTTGCCGCCGCCTCCAGATAAAACGACCGGAACAACAGACTCAGTTCAGCGATGCGTTCGCCCACCAATCCGCGAACCGCCACCACGACCAGCGGCACCAGTATCGCCGCCGGTCCGACCATCAACCTCCCGCGCTTCGAGATCGCTCGGCCGTTCAGGGCCATCCGATTCAGCAACCACGCGGACGTTAAAACCGCCAGCCCGGCCGCGCACGCCACCGTTCCGCCTTTGCTCTTTGCCAACGCCAGACACACCGCCGCTGAGATCACTCCGGTCGCCAACGCCGCCGCGAGCGTCCCCAGCACGTTCGACATCCCCAGCCACCCCGTCGCCTCGGGCTGTTGCAGACGCCGCTCATACGACAGCGCCATCGGCGAACCCGGCGTCCAGCCTTGCGATGCAAACACCGTCTCCCGCGTCTCCGCGAACATCCGCAGCGTCGCCGGATGGTCGACATACAACTGCACCACTCCCTTGGCCGCCAGCACCGCCACCACGCTCAGCATCACCCCCGCCAGCAGCCCGCGCAGCACACGCTCCCGCCCCGCCGCAAACACCCCGATGCCTGCACCAATCGACGCCGTCCAGTGAGCCCCCGCAATGAAGTGTTCCAGCCGATCGTCCCGCGCCCACAGCCCGTGAAACGCCGCGGCGGCCGCGCCCGACGCGAACAGCCCGCACGTCAATATCCCGACCGACTTCCGCTCCTTGGACAACACCAACACGGTCGCCCCGGCCGCCACCAACGTCAGCGCGTCGCACAATAACGATGCGAACGCCGTCAGACCTATCACCGGGGCTCCGATGATGGTCGGGTCGCCCGACCACCATGGAAACAGGTCGTTGCCAACCGAAACGCGCAACACCACCAGCGACGCCAGCACCCCTGCCGATATCAGCGCAGCTCGCTCCCGTTTCGGGCTCACCGATTCTCTCCCCGATCACCCGCCGCGGGTAAAGGCGCTGAGTATTCCAACACCGCGATCACCACCAGAATGGTGAGTGTCTGCACCCCGATCGCGATCGCGCCGACCCCATCCGTGTGCATTAGCGACAACCCCCCCACCGCCGTCATCGCCGTGAACCCGCACACCACGAGCAGCATCATCCGCGCCGAAAGCCCGCGCCGCCGCAGCCGGTGCGAGAGGTGATTGAGATCGCCCAGAAAAGGCGACCGCCCCGCCCGCAGCCGGATCACCGTCACCGTCACCAGGTCGTAAATCGGAACCGCCAGCACCACGAGCGGCGTCAACACCGCGTGCAGCGGTGCCCCCGCCGCAGCCACCCCAACCTCGCTCTGCGAATATGTCACCCGGATGCTCAGGAACGCCAGCACAAACCCCACCACCAAGGAACCCGAATCCCCCATGAAGAGGCTCGCCGGCGGGAAGTTGAACACCAGAAAACCCGCCATCCCCCCGATCAATAACGCCAGGCACGCCGCCACAAACCACTGTCCGGTCGCCAGTGCCGCCGCCAGCAGGCACCCCGCCACGATCACCCCCACCCCAGCCGCCAGGCCGTCGCTGTTATCCATGAAGTTGAGCGCATTCGTCACCACCGCGATCCACAGCGTCGTCACCAGCATCGACAGCCACGCCCCGCCCACAATCCCGTCCAGAAGCGTCAGCGTGCGCGTCGCCGTGCCATACGAGACCGCCGCCGCCAGCCCCAGCATGCAAAGCAGTTTGACCATCGGTCCCAGCGGCCGGCGATCGTCGATCAGCCCTAGTAAATGAATCGCCGAAACGCAACCCAGCAGCCAGATCAAATCGCTCCGCCGCATCAGCAGCCCCGGCAGATGCTCCCGCACGCTCTCCGGCAGCCACGTCGCCGTGGCGAGCAACCCCGACCCTGCCGCCAGAAAGCTCAGCGGCAGCAAGAACGCGATCGCGATCGACACGCCCCCCGTGTTCGGTATCGCCCGCCGGGCCGCCTTCACCTGCCCGCCGATCGCCTCCGTGTCCAGCGCGCCCATCCTTCGGCTCACGCCCCGAACCAGCCACGCCAGCGGGCACGCGATCGCGAACGCCAACACCACCAGCACCGCCACGACACCGATCACGCGGCCACCGCCCGCCCCCGGGGCCGCCCGATCCAGGTCAGCAGGCCCATGAGCGCAACGCCGATCGCGACCACAATAAAGATCCGCCACGGCCACGGTCCCAGGGCATCGATGATGGTCTTGTTCTCCGGCAACGTATCGCCAAGATATCCGTAGTTTGAATCCAGCCGCCAGTTGACCACCAGCACCAGCGCCACATACGCGGCGCTCGGGATCAGCATCCGCCGAAAATCGGCCCACGTCGGCCGAAAGTCCCGGACAATCACCTCGTACAGGGCCGTCCCCACGATGACGAAGTGAACCACCCAGAAACTCCAGAACCGCTCCGACTCAAACCCCACCTGCACCGTCGGCGTGATGAACGCCTGCGACGAAAGCCCGATCCCCCAATAAAACAGCATGCTCCGAATGATTCTCCACCGCGTGATCAACGCCAACGGGGCCGCCAGGCACGCGAAGTCGCACAACTGAATCGGCAGCGACATCCGGATGTTCCACACCGGCGGCAGCGTCCAATACACCCACGACCACAGGTTGGCGCACACGCTGAACCCGCCCCACACCAGGCCCAGGTGCATCTCCTTCTCGGTCCCCTTC
>CAZJXA010000085.1:0-12741 GCA_964549785.1 uncultured Phycisphaeraceae bacterium
GGGGGCCGCGGCGGGGTGGGGAGAACTGCTGGACAGGCTTGTCGATCGGCTTGGAGCCGCCCATGTGGTTTGCATGGAGCCGGTCGAGTCGCATTTGCCGGAAGAGGCATTTCGGGAGCGTTCGGCATTGGAGGCGTTGTCGACGCGCTGCCGGGCGGCTGTTTCCGAAGCGGATCGACCGACGATTCTCTTTTCTCAGCCGGAGCCTGCAGCTGCGATGGCCTTGACACCGGACGGCCCGGTGCTGAGCCTGGACTGGCGGGGGCGGCGTTGGCGCGTGGTGGGCTGCTCGGCGCCCGAGCGAGTCGGCCCGGAGTGGTGGCGCTGGGGATGCCCGGGCGACGCAAGGCAGCGGATGGCCGCCCCGCCTCCTGATCGGGATTACTTCGAACTGCAGACGGAAGAGGGACGGTGGCTGTGGGCGTGCCGCCAACCCGCCACCGGCAAGTGGTTTGTGCATGGGGAGTGGGCGTAATTGCCGGAACTCCCCTTTCCCAAACTCCACCCGCACCCGTTCCGTCGTGACGATTCGGCCACGGCGACGTGGCACGCCGGTGAGACGCCTTATACCGAACTGTGTGTGACCAGCAACTACACGTTTCTGACCGGGGCCAGCCATCCTGAGGAGTTCATGGCTCGGGCGGCGGAACTGGGCTACCGGGGGATCGCCATCACCGATCGGCACACACTGGCCGGTGTTGTGCGGGCCCACGTGGCGGCAAAGGAAGCGGGTATCCCGTTTATCCTTGGCACCTGCCTGCGGCTTGCCGATCTGCCCGGCTGCGCGCTCTTTGTCTACCCGACTGACTTGGCGGCTTATGGGCGTTTATGCCGCCTGCTCACGCTCGGCAAAAGGCGGGCCGCCAAGGGGCAATGCCACCTTGCCTCCCAAGATCTAAAGATGCACGCGGACGGGCTGCTGGGCATCGTGCTGACGGAGAAGCCGATGCCTGAATCGGAGTTTCGCTTTTTTCACGAGGTCTTCGACGACGACCGCCTATCGCTGGCGGTGCGGTTCCATTACGCAGGCGATGACGCGGAGCAACTGGAACGGACGGTCAAGTTGAGCAAAGCGTTCGGCACTCCTCTCGTTGCGACCAATGACGTGCACTACCACCATCACGACCGAAAGATGCTGCACGACATCGTGGGCTGCATACGCCATGGCTGCACATTGGGGGAGGCGGGCTTCCGTCTGCACGCCAACGCCGAGCGCTATCTGAAGGCTCCTGAGGAGATGCATCGGCTCTTCGCGGATGTTCCGGGCGCGCTCACGCGAACGGCCGAGATCGCGGGGCGGCTTCGCGGCTTCAGCCTCGATCAGCTTCGATACCAGTATCCCGATGAAGTTGTGCCCGAGGGCAAGACCGCGCAGCAGCATCTCGTGGAGCTCGCCTGGAGCGGTGCGGAACGGATCTATCCCGAGGGCATCTCCGACAAGGTACGCGACCACCTCGATCACGAGCTGCGCCTGATCGAGGAGTTGGACTACGCCCCCTATTTTCTGACCGTTCATGACTTGGTTCGGTTTGCCCGCACCGGGGAGGAGCGGCCGGGCGAGCGGCCGGCGACCTCGTGGCAGCCCGTCCTGTGCCAGGGCCGGGGGGCGGCCGCCAACTCGGCGGTGTGTTTCTGCCTGGGCGTGACGGCCGTCGACCCGACCAAGATCGACCTGCTGTTTGAGCGCTTCGTCAGCCGCGAACGGAACGAGCCGCCCGACATCGACATCGACTTCGAGCATGAGCGCCGCGAGGAGGTGATCCAGTACATCTACCGCAAATACGGGCGCGAGCGGGCGGCGCTGACCGCCGAAGTCATCACCTATCGCCGCCGGAGTGCCGTGCGCGATGTCGGCAAGGTCCTGGGTCTGTCGCTCGACTTGGTCGACCGGCTCGCCAAGGACGTTGAGTGGTTCGACCGTGGGCTGATGGAGCCCAAGCGTCTTCGCGAGTTGGGCCTCAACCCGGAGGATCCCACGTTGCGCTGGCTGGCGCGGCTGGTGGGCGAACTGCTCGGCTTTCCGCGGCACCTCTCGCAGCACGTGGGCGGGTTTGTCATCACGCGGGCTCCATTGTGCGATCTGGTGCCGATCGAAAACGCGGCCATGCCGGAGCGAACCGTCATTGAATGGGACAAGGACGATATCGATGCGGTGGGCATGCTCAAGGTTGATGTTCTGGGGCTTGGGATGCTGACCGCGCTGCGCAAATGCCTTGACCTGGTGAACGCGCGGCACGGTATGGCGTTGACGCTCGCGACCGTACCCACCGAAGATCCCGAAACCTACGAGATGATTCAGCGGGCCGACACTGTCGGCGTCTTTCAGATCGAGAGCCGGGCCCAGATGTCGATGCTGCCGCGGCTCAAGCCCGAGAAGTTCTACGACCTCGTCATCGAGGTGGCCATCGTGCGGCCCGGTCCGATCCAGGGTGACATGGTGCATCCGTATCTGCGTCGGCGGTCGGGCGAAGAACAGCCGGACTATGTCCACCCTGCGGTCAAGGAGGTGTTAGAAAAGACGCTGGGCGTGCCGCTCTTTCAGGAGCAATGCATGGCGCTGGCCGTCAAGGCGGCCGGGTTTACGCCCGGCGAAGCGGACCAGCTGCGGAGGGCGATGACGGCGTGGAAGCGGAAGGAGAATTTGATCTATCGCTTTGGAAGAAAGCTGATTGACGGGATGGAAGCCAAGGGCATCCCGCGGGCCTTCGCCGAGCGTTGCTTCGAGCAGATCAAAGGCTTCAGCGAGTACGGCTTCCCGGAGAGTCACGCCGCTTCGTTTGCGATTTTGGTCTACGTCTCCGCCTGGCTGAAATGTCATTATCCGGCGGAGTTTGCCGCCTCCCTGCTCAACAGCCAGCCGATGGGCTTCTACGCACCGGCCCAACTCGTGCGGGATGTCAAAGAACACGGCGTGGAGGTACTGCCGGTCGATGTCCATCACAGCGGCTGGGACTGCTCGATAGAGCCTGGCGGCGGCGTAAGGCTCGGGATGCGGCTGGTAAACGGTGTGGGGCAACCCGACGCCGACCGGCTTCGGGAGACGGTTGCCCGGCGAGGACAGTTCGCCGCCTTGCTTCCATTGTGGCGGGCCAGCGGGGTCGCCGTCCGGACTCTGCGCCGTCTCGCGGCGGGGGATGCGTTCGGGTCCATGGGTCTTAACCGGCAACAGGCGCTGTGGCAGACCCGGCTGCTGCGGGATGGGCCACTGCCGCTCTTTGACGATCTGGTAGCGCCCCCGCGCCCGGTGGATCATCGCGATTCATCCGACGGGCATGATTGCCTGCCCCTCATGAGTCCGCGGCAGCACGTCACCCTCGACTACGACGCGACCGGGCTCTCCCTCAAAGCCCATCCGGTGTCCTTCATCCGCGATCAGCTGCGGGAACTGAAAGCCGTGCCGTGCGGCGACCTGCATGATGCGATCAAGACGCCCGAAGGAGCGTTGGTAAGCGTGGCGGGTCTGGTACTCGTCAGGCAACGTCCCGGGACCGCTCATGAAGTGACGTTTATCACGCTGGAAGATGAGAGCGGCATCGCCAACCTCATCATCTGGAGCCGCGTCTATCAACGGTACCGTCGTGAGGCCGGGCGCCGGCTGATTCTTGCTGCCGGCCGCGTGCAGCGGCAGGGGATCGTCGTGCACCTGGTCGTGACGAAGCTGCGCAGCGTGCGGGCCGAGTTTGAAACCCTTTCCGCGCGATCTCGGGATTTTCACTGAATCACTATGAATCACATCCGCCGCAACGCGGTCACGGATGCCTTTCTGCCGCGGAGCCCCAGGTTGTCTTGCCGATTCCGTGCGACTCTGCGCCCCCAAGTCTGCGGCTGTCCATATTCTTTGGCTTGATCCTGCTGATCGACAACTACGACTCGTTTACTTGGAACCTTGTCCAGCGCATCGGCGAAGTTGATCGGACGCTGGTTATCGGTCGCGATCTGCGGGTGGTCCGGAATGATGAGGTGTCGGTCGGGGCGATTGAAACGATGGATGGCGGGAGGCCACCAGCGAAGATCATCATTTCACCGGGACCGTGCACGCCGAAGGAAGCGGGCATTTCTGGGGAAACGATCGCGCGTTTCGAGGGCCGGGTGCCGATCCTGGGGGTGTGCCTCGGGCACCAGTGCATGGCGGCGAACAACGGCATGACGGTGCAGCGGCACGTTGTTCCGATGCACGGGAAGACCAGCGAGATTTTTCATCACGGGCGCGGTCTGTTCGAGGGGATGTCCAATCCGTTTGTGGCGACGCGGTATCACTCGCTGGTGGTGCTCCCGGAGACCATTCCGCCGCGAAACACAGGGGAAGACGGGTGGGAAGTGTCGGCGTGGGCGATGGAGCGGAATGACGACGGGTCGGATCGAAAGGTGGTTATGGGCCTTCGCCGGGCGTGGGCGGAAGGTTCCGACGCCGGGGTTCGACGGTCTCCTCTTGAGGGAGTGCAGTTTCATCCCGAGAGTTTTCTGACGGTGGAAGGTCCTCACCTGCTGAGAAATTTTCTGAGGATGACCTGAGGACCGGGTTCTCGGCCTTTGCAGAGGCGGAAACCATCGGAATCCAGCGTCCTACCTCTGGACGGGATTGGGTCTTCTGGTACAATGAAAATTGAAATTTGCAAGGTCGATTGCCCGGCTCAGCATCTGTCTGGTATGGGGGCTTGCTTTCCGTGAGTCGGCCTCCGCCGCGTCGCTTCCGACGGTCGAGGGGCGCGTGGTTTTCAGATAGAACGTCGCTTTTGAGGTGCAGCAATGGCCAGTCCAAAGTCAGGCAAATCGGCATCGGCGGTCGCTCCGGCGGCACCGGACGCAGCGCACGACGCGGACAACGCGGATCCGGGGGAAGTCTCCAAGGCCATGGCCGAGGCGTTGACGAGGCCGAAGGCGAAATATTCTCTGACCAAGGTGAAGCCCTTCGTCCCTGCTGAATCCAGCGTCCAGGACGAACCGGGCGAAGAGCCGACGTGGATTGAGATTCTGCTTACGGATGAAAGCGGAGCGGTGGTCCCGGGCGAGCCCTACGAGATTGAAATGCCCGACGGACGCGTGCATTCGGCCACGCTCGACCACGAGGGCTTTGCGCGGGTGGAAGGGATCGATCCCGGGACGTGCCAGGTGCGGTTTCCGGAGCGGTGCAACGACAGTTGGGCCAGGGCCTGAACAGCGGGTTCGCGGGCCGGCGGCCCGCGGCCCGTAGACGAGGAAGACCAAGGAATGGCGGGACACGACAACATGCCGGCGGTACGCGAGGTTCGGTCCGGCGAGTGGGTCTCGCGGATCGCGTGTGTGTACGGCGTCGCCGATTGGAAATCGGAGATCTGGCGACTGCCCGACAATGAAGAGCTGCGGGACCGTCGTGATCCGTATGTGCTGGCGCCGGGCGATCAACTCGCGATGCCGATTGCGGACGCCCGGAAGGATGCCTCGGCGACCACGCAGCAGCACCCGTTCGAGATCAAGCTCGTGAACGACGTTCTGCGCTTGCGTATTCTGACGATGAAGCCGGGGAAGCACGGCGAGAAGGGTGCCCCGGACGCGCCGCAGGAATACGAGCCGACCAAGGCCACCACGCTCGATTACGTGATTCATCGCGCGAGCACTCATCCGGTCGTGACGGGCAGCGGGCCGATCAGCGGGGGCAAGGCGGAGATTCAACTGCCGCGGGACGCGATCAAAGTGGAGATTCGCTACGAGGATCGGGTGGACGATGCGCACGTTTTGAAGCGTCGCGTGATGTGCGTGCTGGGCTGCCTGAGGCCGATCTCGATGAAGGACGAGGGCGATGCGGGCGTTGGGCTCCGCGCGCGGGGCGTCCAGCAACGGCTTCTGGCGCTGGGGTTCGCGCCCGGGCCGCTGGACGGGGTTGTGGGCTCACGCACGCGCGGGGCCGTGAGAACGTTCCAACGACTGGCGTCGAGCGCACCTGTCAAAGGACAATTGGGCATCACGGGCGACATCAAAGAGAGCGGCGTGATCGACGAAAAGACGGTGACGGCCCTGCGCCAGGCGTACGGGGCGTGAAGACATACTGGATGCATCAGGCCGGCGCAGGGCGCCCGGAAGGACGTACCGCGAGATGAAGCAGGCCCGAACCGTTCATTGCACCGTCACCTCAAAACTGAAAGTGGAGTCGGCGTCTGACCCATCGTACAAAGCCGGGAAGGGCATCAAGATCGAGGTTGACGCGACGGGAGAGCATTACGGCTGGCCCCTCGGGAAACTGATCGAGAAGGGCTACGACGAGCGTTCCGACACCGTTCCTGATGAAATGGAGGTGTGCGCGAACCCGTCCGACGATCCGAAGCACTTCAACACGATCGCCCCGGAAGGCTATGAACTCGTCAAACTGGATGCCGGGTATTGGGGGAGTTATTACCGCAAACAAACCGGGAAAGACCGGACCCGCACCTTCGGCATGATCGTGGGGCATGACTTATACACGTGCCGGTTCCACTCGCCCGACACCGTTCATAATCCGAAGAAGGCGTACAACCTTTCCGAGTTCGAGAGCAATATCGAACTGCTGCCCCCCGACCCGGAGGGCTTTCCGTCGCCGGCCCGCAAGTTCATGCAGTTGCTGCTGGACAACGGGTTCGCGTGCGAACTCATCAGCCACACCGCGGTTCGGTCGTCCCGATTCACACAGGGGATGAGCGACAAGGTGCTCAGGATCTTCATACCCGACCTGCACCTGCCGGAACGGTGGCCCGACGAACCCCAGACGTCAGGCTCCGACTCGGCGCTGTGCACAGACCCATATGCACGCCAGTTGCTCCAGACGTTCATCATCGGCTCTCAGCACTCGACGGGTGCGCTCTCGGGCAACTCGATCGACAAGGCCGCGCAGGAGCGGCTGCAGTTGTTTCTTGAGTCGGTTCTGGTGGACGGTGCTAAAGACCGGCGGTTCTCCATTGACGATCCCAAGACCAAGAGCGCACGCAACTACTCGGCGGACGAGGTTCTGGCGGAGCTCGCCTTTGTGGAGCGCCGGGTGCGTTGCGCAAGCACCTGGTTCTATCAGCCCGTGCCCGAGTTTGTCAGCATCAAGAGCACACGATGGCCCCGACTGCCGGATTCCGCCGACGATGTGATCGCCTCCGGGTTCGTCGCCGGTGCGGGTGCGCTCTCCAAGATTGCCTCGGGGAGCAACGTGACCGAGACCTTGGGCGACCTGGCCTCCTCGGTGGTGGACGGTCTCAAATCGGCGGTCAAGCCCTTCCCGTACGCGGAGCAGACGACCACTGCGCCATCCAACGCCGACCCCGGCGCGGCCATCGACCTGATCAACTTCCTCCGCATGATCCGGGACGTCCGGAAGGAAGCGGCGGTTGAGGTGTATCAAGTGGGGGACCTTCTGGAACTCTGGATGAACCGAGAGTTCCTTTATTCCGACTTTCCGACGATCGACCGCAACCTTGGGTTCAAGACCAGCAAGTTCCCGCCCGCGGATCTCGCTTCGATCGCGGGCGCGGGGCTGGCCGGATCGGCAACGCTGATGGGCGACGGGTTTCAGCAGCGGCGGGGGCCAGGGTGGCGCAACACCACCCGACCGACCTCGCGGGGGCTCCGCAAGTATGTGTACGACGAGTTTCCGTCGCTCACCGAGATGCTGGCCCGGCACAGAACCGGCTGGAACTTTCTGCGGGACGAGGCGAAATTAGCGGGCAAGGCGCGGTTCGACAACACCGAGAAAATGTACGCGGCCATCGGCGAATCCTGGATCGCGCGTCGAACGGCGGGGGTCGATGATCTGGTGCTGGGCGCGGCGGGCCTGTCGCCCGAATCGTCGATCTTTGAGAAGGCGGAAGCGGCGATCGAACTCGCGAAAAAAGCGTTGGAACTGGGGCCGGAGGGCGCCGCTCGGGCGGCGGCCGCGGCGTTGCAGGAGGAGATCGCCAAGGCCGAGGCGAACAAACCACTCGGAACGCCGCGCGAAGTGGGCGAGGCGGTGGTGAATCGCGTGGTGGGAGAACTGCACCAGCGGGTGGTGAACGTCGAGAACTTCTCGTTGCCGCTCACCGACGCGGCGAAGCAATCACACGGCTGGGAAACGCTCGTCGAAAAGGACCCGAGGTTGATCGCCAACATGTTTCGAGACCCGAACGCGATCGCGCGGCCGAAGGACGAGTTCCTCTGGTCGGTGCCTTTCCGGGTTCGCCGACCCGAGTATTACTTCAACCAGGCGGTGCTCTCGCTGCTGAAGGAAGTGGGGTGCAAGTTCATTCACGGTAATCACGACGGCTACCGGTCGGACCCGCTCCTCAAGGGGGCGACGTCTCCGTACGAGGCTCAGGAATATCTCCATCTTCCCGGCATCTGGGTCGAACACAGTCATCGGTTCGAGGAATTCAACCGGGACGGCCGGATCTTCGGCGCCGGGATGACCAACTTGGTCCACTACTTCAACGACGAGATGCTCCAACTCGACAAGGCCAAGGGCGCGTTTGTCACGAACACCGAGCGGAAGTCGTACATGCCCGGCGCCACACAGTGGTTCGTCCATGTCAATCTGTCTGATCCGGCGAAACGCGGCAGCGACTTCCAGCCGCTCCGCAAGGATCAGCAGTTCTGCGTCTACGTCGGCGGGCACACCCACGACGTGGACCTTGTCCGGATTCACCTGCTTACCAAGAAGCCTGTCTGAATTCCTCCCGTCGGTCGCAGCGTCCGACACCCCGCGAGACACTCCATGCCAGATTTCGGCCCGCCCGTCCGCTTCCTCGCAGAATTGCAGGGAGAACTCACCGAACGCGAAACCACGACGTCGGCGGCGACCTCGCAGGACCTCCGCCGGGCCCTGCTTCTGACCGTTCGGGCCCGGATTGAGAACGGTTTATGGGAGCGTGCCTGTGACGAGCAATGGCTCACTCCGCGGGTGCTCGCGGAGTTCAACGCCGGCAAGCCCGTGACCCACAGCGGCCTCGAGGCTTCGATGGCCGCCATGGAACGAGCGGAAATCGTCAAATATGGGTCGCCGCTGGGCGTGGCGATGGAATCGGACGCGGATGGCACGGACGTTCGCGGCGTTTCAGGAATCCCGGACCTCCGAGTGCCGGTCCCGATCCGCGCGCTGTACACCCCGTCGCTGGTCCCCGGGTGGAGCGGGACCGCGCCGAGTCCGGGAAAGTTCCTGATCGGCGAGGGAATCTCGTTCTTTACGTGCCCGTTTATGGCGGTGCCGGGTGAGGCCCCCGACTCGGCGGTCGTCACGCTGGCGTCGCCCGCGGGGCCGTGCATCTCCGCGGGGTTCACCTACCGCCTGAAACTGACCGGCGAGTTCAAGATCGCCTTTGAGACGGGCACCCGCATGCCGCGAACGTGCGAGGGCAAGTACAACGTGGTGGTGGACGGCGGGCCGACGGGCCAGACCGCGGCACGGCTGATGGACCACAAAACGACGTTCAAGTTCCACCGAGTCGAGATCGTCGAGTCGGAGGAAGATATCCGGCTGGAGTGACGCTCGGGTTGAAGTTTTGACACGAATCCCGTTCAGTTTGTGCTCGGCCCCGAGATAGTCCGATTCAGGGTTTCGCGTGTTCGCTTTGGGCGGCGCCCTTCTCAACCCTTCTTCCACGGCCCGGTGATCGCGAAGGTCTTGCCCTCGCCCTGCACGTTCACAAACAGAGTGCTGCCGTCGGGCGAGAACGTGGCCCCCGCGAACTCTGACGAGGATACCGCGTTCTTTGCGAGTTTGTAGACGCGGCGGTCGGGCGTGACGCCGAGCAGGAAATTGTCGTTATCGTCGTCATGCGCGGCGTCCTCGCACACCAAAAGATCGCCCCACGGGCTGGCCGTGATGTTGTCGGCGTTGGCGACGACCGAGCCGTCGTTGGGCTCTATGAACAGTTCGAGCGTGGCCGGCTTCGACGATTCACCCGGCGTTCCTTCGTGCGGGCTCGGGATGTACCGCCATATCTGTCCCATCTGTGCTTTGCCACCGGAGGTGCAGGCGAAGTAGATTCCGTCGGCGGCTTTCCACATTCCTTCGCCGCGACCGAAGACGGCGGCCCCGCGTTCCGCACCTTGGAGGCGCAGATCGTTGTTGGGGGATTCGATATCCTCAACGTCGATCCATTCGACCTCGAGCGGCTTGCCCACGGCGACGGTCTGCGCCTCCCAGTTGCGGGTGTCAACGGTGCGCCGGCCGCGGATCATCAAGGCCTGAAGGCGACCGCCGGCGTGCATGTCGCCGGGAACCGTCGGGATGAAGCGGTACACCAGGCCGTCGGCGAGATCTTCGGTAAGGAAAACACATCCGCTCACGGGGTCGATCGCGACGGCCTCGTGCTGGAAGCGACCCATTGCGACGATGGGCTTGGGGTCGACCAGCCCGGGCGTCATGGAAGGGCGGACCTCAAAGACGTATCCGTGGGCCTTGGAATAGCGACGATCCGGCAAAGCCATCGTTTCTTCGCAGGACAGCCATGTTCCCCACGGCGTGGCACCGCCGGCGCAGTTCTGCATGGTCCCGGCGAGGCTCAGGTGGTGACCCTTCAAGGCCTGCGTTCGTGTATCAAAGATCAACGTCGTGCAGCCACCCAAGGCCGGCGTGTCACCCATGCCGGGGTCAAAGATTCGCGCCCGGTCGACCGTCGACAGCCGCTCGTTGTTGGGTCCGAAGGGTCCCCGCTTGCCGATGTCGCTGTCGATCTCGTGATTCCGAACGATGTAGGTGAGACCGTCGGGGGCCGGGAAGGTCGCCATGCCGTCATGCTTCTCGGGGACGATCAGCCCGTCGTCCATCGTTTCGCCCGCCGCAGAAATCACGCGGTACTTGAAGCCGGCGGGCAGGTCGAGGACGCCCAACGGGTCGGCGACCAAGGGTCCGTATCCCGCGCCGTCCGCAGCCCGGAGCACGGCTGCCATCGACGGGCTGGCCGACAGCAGGCCGCGGAGCCCTGCGAACCCCATGGAAAGGGCGACGCCACGCTGAACAAAATGCCGACGGGATAAGGCCATGGGCGGGTCTCCGGAGAATCGAATCCATCAATGGTTGCCGATCGGATCCGGGTTTTCGCGGTCTTCACAAAACTTTCACAATCGACATCCTAAACTTGTTCCATGATCAGTCCCTTGCCGACCACCCGGATCGACGCCGGCATCGCCCGCGGCACGCTCCTTGCGATTGTGCCCGCTTCTGCCAAGTCGGCGTCGTACGTCACGTTCGCGGTACCGAACACCAGTTACGAACTTCACTTGTTGCCGGTGGGGGAGGTCAAGGCGACCCCCGGGAAGCGTTTGACCGGGGTGATTTCCGCCCAAGCACGACGGATTGACGTGGTGGGCACGGGTGGTCAGTATGTGGAACCGTTGATCGGGCGGCCACGCCGGGTGCAGGGAACGGTGATCCGCACCGAAGGTGCGGCGGTGGTTGTGGATGCGGGGATCCCGATTCATTGCCGCCCCACGGACCCGCGCCAGACGGCCGACCAATTTGCGCAGGGGCAGCTCGTCAGTTTCGACGTGATGGATGGGGCAACGATCCGGGAGGCATAGACCCCGCGATGTACCATCATGCGTCCCGAGGCCACTCTTCAACCCCAGATTTGCCGTGCGCCCCTGATGATCGGGGCTGTCCCGCTCGCTACGCCGCTGTTGCTCGCGCCGATCGCGGGCTACTGCGACCTGGCATTCCGGACCATCTGCCGCGAATGGGGGGGTGTTGGACTGGCGTGCACGGATCTTCTGAGCCCACAAGGACTCCTCCGCGGCACCGCGACCAGCCTCGATCTCGCCAAGACGAACGCCTACGACAAGCCCGTGGGCATGCAGTTATACGGGAGCGATCCGGAGATCATGGCAGAGGGGGCCCGATGGGCCGTGGAGCACGGCGCGACGGTCGTCGACATCAACATGGGTTGCCCGGTCGATAAGGTGACGAAGAAGGATGGCGGCAGCGCGCTGCTGACGGACCTTTCACGAGCGGTTGCGATCGCGGCCCGCGTCCGGAAGGAACTTGACAACTGCCCACTCTCGGCGGACGAATGGGTCCGCCGCCTGGGCCCGCGGGCCGCGACGCACCCACCGGAGCGCGGTGGCTCGTCATTGACGGTGCCGCTCACGTGCAAGATGCGCCTGTGCTGGACAACGGCCGACTTTGAGGGGGGACAGGCGTGCTCGCCGCGGCTGGCGCGGATGCTCGCGGATGTGGGCGTCGCCGCGGTGACGGTGCACGGCCGCACGACCGAGATGAAGTTTTCCGGGACGGTTCGTCGGGAGGGGATCGCCCGCGTTGTGGAGGAAGTGGGGGGAAGAATTCCGGTGATCGGCAACGGGGACGTGCGGGAAGCCGAAGACGCGGTGAGCATGATGGCCGAGACGGGCTGCGACGGGGTGATGATCGGTCGCGGAGCGCTCTCGACGCCTTGGCTGTTCCGAGACGCCGCGGAACTGATCGCCGGACGGCCCAAGCCTGAATCGCCGACGGAAGTGGAGATGATCGCGTCGATGTTGCGGTACTTCACGCTGATGCGCGAGACCCGCGACGATCGCTACGCGATGTTCCAGATCAAGCGTCGGGTGAGTTGGTTCGCCAAGCGACTGGGTGTGCGCGAGGACGGAACACGCGAGGGCGTCAAGCCCTTCAAGGAGGCGATGCGGACGGCCCAGACGCCCGTGGAAGTTCACGGTTTGTGCGAGCGGTTTCTGGCGGGCGGACTGCGGGGCGGATGGTTCGAGGCGGAAGAATCGGTGGCGTGAGCGGTGGGGGACGACCGAGAACATCTTCCGTCCGTCCGACCCCCGAGA
>CAZJXA010000086.1:0-12308 GCA_964549785.1 uncultured Phycisphaeraceae bacterium
GAGCAGGGTGGCCAACTGGGGGTTGAGAATATCCGTCATCGCCGCCTGAATCTGGTTGTATTCGCCCTCGTTCTGAATGTAATCCCAAATAATGAGGCCGTCGGCTCCGGCCTCGCGCGGCACCCGCAGCGACATCTCAAAGTTGAGAGGATCGCAGGTGTCCCACGCGCGTTCCCTCATGCCCTCGTGATAACGCAGGCTCGTGAAAACCATGACCGGTTTGTCGCCTGCAACCCGCCTTGCCTCCTGTGTGTTGGTCCGCAAGTAGACATCGAACGCCGAAGCCCGCCGTTGCCCCCAAACCTGGGGATCGAACTCGGCGTCGGGGACGACAAACCAGCGGTTGTAAAGTTCCGGATAAATAGCATCCGACGCGTCCCAAAGCCATGAAAGCCGATCATTCCCCTGCCGGTAAATATTTGGTTCAGGATAGCCGTATTCCTGATTCCGCCAACCAGGGATTCCATAGAAACCCCAAAGACCCCCCGGGCGGCTGCGTCTGCACTCGTCGAGCAACATGAGGAACCAATCGCGTGCCGCGGCCTCATAGGTCTCGCGAAGCACTTCCTCTTCTTGAGCGGTAGACAACCCCCGGATCAGTTCCGGTCTGGTGTTTCGGATGTGCTCGAACCAAAGGTCATAATGGCGCGGGGGATGATACCCCGCCGGGTAGATTCCGGGCCCGGCCGTTCGATTGCCCCAGGTCAGCGAAAGGAACTCAACGTCGATAATTGCATAACCGACAAAGTTGGGGTCAGGGCACACGTTTGTATGGGTCATCGCCGCCGCAATTTGTGCCCGCAGTTCGTCGCGGTAGGCGGGGCGCTGGGTAATCGCCAGCCCCTGCGTGCGGACTGGGTCCGCCAAACTGTGTTCATAAATGATGAATGCGTTCGTCCGAATCGGGGCGGCCCCGAAGTCCACCTGTCGGGCCCAATCGATGCCGCTTCCCCACCTCAACTCGTTCGGGTTCGTCACCACGGTCCAGTAGGCGGAATAACCACGGTCCGGAGGATTCGCCTGTCCGATCGCCATCGTCGGGATCGAGAGCAACACCGTCGCGACCGCGCGCCGGACCAGCGACGCCGCGCTCGACCCATGGAAACAATCAGAACCGAAAAAACGCCGTGGTAGCATGCAAAACTCCCTGAGCGGAGCAATACTTGACGCCGCTGAACGTCTGATCGGTCGCCGCAACGGGGCGACGCAGCCGCCGCGTTGAGAATCTCCGGGTTGCGGTCGGTTATTCCAAGTTCGATGAGAGCATCGAACACGACGGTGGGGAGGGCGGTACCGTCAGCGGTCGATCGTGACGGGTTCAAAGACCGGATTATGGGTTTCGGGCTTCCATGGAAAGCCGATGGTGACACGAGCGCGACGTCTCCTGACAACTTCCGCCCTGAAAAGGCGGGAAAGATTTTGGAAGGACGATTGGAGTTATGGGCCGATTTCAGATCACAGATTTCATGACCCCGACGGCCGGCTTCGCCGCGCTCGTTGGGGTCGTTATCGGAATCCTCCTCCTCAAGAATCTCCGAAACGCCCGCTTTCTCCTGTCGATTATCCTCGCCTTCGGGGCCATGGGGATGACCGACGACCAAGTCGAAACCAAGCACGGAACGGTTGTCAAACACTTCCTCGTTCCGTTGGTATCGCTCCGACAACCTCTGTTCCTCGGGATGGGCCTGCTGCTCGGGCTCGGGGCCGCCGCTCACATGGGGCGCCTCTCCGCAAGTCGAATCAGCGGCGCCTCGTACGGACTGATCGCCGTGGGCTGCTTCGTCGGGCTTGCCCAGTTCTATCACGCCGGAGCCGTTGACGGCATGGCCACCATTGCCATCGCCCTCATCACCCTCGGTGTGCCAGCGCTGGTCGTGCCGAGCGTGTTGGATGAGTATGACGACTTCATGCGGTGTATCCGCGCGATCGCGTTTGCCGGCGTCATCTGGAACCTCTGCGTCGCGGCCCAGTTTGTGATCAACCCCTCCGCGCTGACCCTGGGAGCCTCCAAGCGGTTCATGGGTATGGGTGCCAACCCCCAGCACGCCGCCAGCTTTTTGGCTCTTGTCGGGACGTGCTCATTGTTCCTGACCCTCAACGAGTCCCACCAGCGGTTTCGATTACTCTGGCTCGCACAAGCCGCCGTCTGCGCCGCCTTCATCGGTTGGGCGGGCTCCCGCACGGGGGCGGCGATGCTGGTGATCGGCTCTGTCGCGGTCCTGTATCGCCGCTTGGGGCGCGCCGTCCTCCTCCTGCCCGTGGTCGCGGTCATTTTCGCCGTCGCCGTCAAGGTGATCCAATCGTTCTCGTTCAACGTCGGAACTGAGCGTCTGATGTCGACCCAGGATACCCGTTCAGCGGTATGGCGAAACATGCTGGAAAGCGGTCTCAATAACCCGATGTTGGGCGTGGGCACGCGCAACGCAGGCGGGAGCGAGAACAGTTTCCTCCTCGCGTTCGCGTCGTTCGGCGTCGGCGGGTTATTGTGTTCGCTTTTCCTCTTGGCCGTCGTGGCGGTGAACTGCTGGCAGTTGTTGAGAGTCCGCGGGCTCTTTGAGCCCGCCGCGGGGAGGCTCGTGGACCTGCAGATCGGGCTCTTCGGAGCGTTCTTCGCCGGCGCTTTGTTCGAGGGCTATTTGGTGGCTCGCGTCTCATCGATGACCGTCATGTTTATTCTCTTCGCCTCGATGTCGTCTCGACTGGTCGCGATCGCCAAGCAAGGCGCGACATCGACGCCGTTCCCACTCGATACCGAGTACGGTCCGTCAGACGCTCCATCGTCCGTCTATCCCGCCGGGGGGTAGCGTCTCAATCCACAGTTCCATCGCAGCCGCAATCGGTACAATTTGACTCCGGCCTCAGATTGATTTGCCAGACTACCGTGGCGGCCCCGAGATGGACCCCGCACTCGAACGGAAGCGTGGTCACTCAACGGAATTTTTTCAGTCCGACAACCCCGAACACTCCGTTCATGATTCCTCCCGATCGCGACAGATTGAAACGGGTGAATGAAATGGAGGCGGTCGGAAATGACACTGAGTATCACTTCAACGCGGCTCGGTCAATGGTGGCCGTTCACCCCAGAACCGATGGACAAGATCCCGTGCCGAGGAAGGTAAAGCCGTTCCTTCCCCGCAGGATCTGAACCGAGACAAAGGAACGACCAACCGATATTCCTCTCGCCGAACAGGACCAAGCTAGAATAGGGTGTGCGGGTGTGTCGCATCGCCCCGGAAGTCAACCCGCGCTTGGTCGCCGTTCGTGTCGGTCTTTTCTCTATGGCAGCAATGCACGCCATTCTACGATTCGCCGCCGCTATCGCGTGTGGGCTGTCGTTGCAGGTATGCTGCTGCGGTTTGGATTCGTTTCTTCACGTCGCCTTCGGGCTCGCTCCACACGCGTCCGTTCCTTCGGGCGGCCAAGGGCACGGGCATACCCATCCCGGTGACCCCAACCCCACGCCCGGCCATCCGCCCGACGACGGACACTGCGCGCACCTGCACGGTGACGTTGGCAGACCGACCGAACCGGTTCGTGTCCCGGAACCGACGATGGCCGCCGTCGCGACGATTGTGCCCGGCCCAGCGTCCGCCATGTGCAGTCGATACCGGGATCTCTGCCGTCCGCTTTCAAGCGTCCGGGCTCATGTGCGCCCGCCGCCGACACTCTTGCTGCTGCACTGCGCGCTGCTGGTTTAGATGGCCGAGTCTCATTGTCAGACGATGCGTTCGACCGTCCCGACGATGGTCACGGCGCTGACATCCACTGCCAATACCGCGTCCGATGAGCTGCGCTGCACGCCTGCTTAGCCGGAAATTAGCGCGGCCCAACCTCCCCCTTCCCCATATACCGCTGTGCCTCACGGCGATCGCATCGTCCGGCACAACCGTGCTTCGCCGCGACCAGGCTGCGCTTCGAACCGGCTCGAACGCGCCTCCATGTTCCGCACGGGCGCGTACCAGAGAAAACCATCACGATGTTCATCACACCCCGCATCCCCCTCATCTTCCTGCTCCTCGCCGTCTCGGGCTGCGCCTCGTACTCGCCCAAACCCCTCGACGCCGAGTCCGTGCGTCGTGCCTTCGCCGAGCGCGAGCCGTTCCCGCCGGACGCGCCCGCCGCCCCGTCGGGCACACCCTTCGACTTCACCGACGGGCTCTCGCTCCCCGAAGCCGAAGCGATCACCTTGATCTTCAACGCAGATCTGCGGGCGGCGCGATCCCGGTCCGGGGTGACCCGTGCGAACGCCAACAACGCCGGGCTGTGGGCCGATCCGACCTTCGGGATCGACCTCACCCGCATTCTCGCCAGCGTGGACGAGCCGTGGGAACTCGGAATCCCCGTCGGCCTCACGGTGCCCATCTCCGGCCGTCTCGCGGCGGAGAAGAACCGCGCCCGCAGCGAACACGAGGCCGAACTGGTCCGCGTTTTCGATGCGGAGTGGGCGACCCGGATGCGGCTGCGCACGCTGTGGAACCGTTGGTCGTCCGCCGCCGATCGCGCCCAGGCTCTGCGGGATTTTCTGGGTCGTTATTCCGAAGTCTCGAGCGTCATCGATTCGCTTGAATCCGCCGGCGAAATGCCCCGAACCGAGGCCCGCCTTTTCCGGGTCGATGACCTGACCCGGCGGGCCGAACTCATCGGGGCCGAGGCCGAAATCGAGGCCTCCCGGCTCGAACTCCTCGCGCTCATCGGTTTTCCGCCGGAGTGGTCAGTTCAATTGGTACCCGCCTCCCTGGTCACGACAGTCACCGATTCGCTCGGAGCCAAGGATGGGCCCGTCGCTGCCGGCCTCGATCTCGCGTTCTCGCGCAACACGACCCTCGCACTCGCCCGCGCCGAATATGAGGTCTGGGAGCGACGCTTGGCGACCGAGATTCGGGCCCAGTATCCCGATCTCACGCTTACCGGGGGCTACGGCAACGAGGATGGGAACGACCGCATCATCACCGGGATCGGTACGGTGGTTCCGCTCTGGAACCGCAACCGGCAGGGCGTGGCACGGGCGTCAGCGGAGCGCGAAGCCGCTCGCATCGGGTTCGAGGGCGTTGCCGAGGACCTTGTCGGAGAACACGCCGCCGCGGTCGTCGCCGTCGCCGCGGCAGAACGGACACTCGACCTCATCCAGAATCAGTTGATGCCCCTTGTCGAGCAGCAATTTGACGACATCCGCACCATCACGCGGCTGGGAGAAATCAACGCGCTGTTGGTGCTCGAAACGCTGTCACGCAGGCTGGAGGCGGACCTCGCCCTCGCGCTGGCCCGAGCCAATGTCGCCGAGGCGCGAATCCGGCTCACCCACCTTGAAGGCCCTTGCGAGAAGGAGGAAGACCGACCATGAGTCACGACCCCCTCCGCCGAAAAAGCAGCACCCCCGGAATCTCCGGGGGTGCTGCCATTTATTCCGACTCGCCCGTGCACGTCCGCGGCGGTGGTCGACGCGACGTCGCTTCCGGTGCGTCGGGAAATCGAACTTCCGTTCGATTCAACCGTTTCTCGCCCGGTTCATGGGGTGAAGAAGGTTCCGGCGTGGATGGTTTGGTTTCCACCGGATTCGATCGCGAGCACTTCAAAATCGTATTCCGCATTGTCCTGAAGGAACTCGGGGGGAACCGAGACGCTGACGACGTCGGCGGGGACGTGGACGCTGAAGACGCGCTTGGGCAACACGCCGTCGAGCACCTGCGTGACGGTGCATTGATACGCCGTGATCTCGCTGCCATCGGGGTCGGGCACCGGGAGCCACGCCACGGTGAGCGAGTCCGGGTTCTGGGACGAACCCTCCGCGGGGGTGAGAATCTGCGGTTTCTCCGGGATGGCGTGCGTGAAGATGGCCGTCCCCTCGATGTCACGGCCGTCGATCGTCCGGCCCTCGAACTCGTACTCGCCAGCGGGGAACCTTGCAAAGAAGACCGGGAGCGGCAGTTGTGCGAGCGGCGGCTCGCTGCTCTCAAAGAAAAGTTCCGTGAAGCCCTGCAGTTGCAAACTCCGACGGCCCTTTACTTCCATGATCAGCCGCCCGCCGGGCCGGAAAATCCTGAGTTCACGCCAAGGCTCACCGTCCATCGCCACCTGCACGCCAATGTCCTCGTCAGTCGCGTTGAACTCGATGTACATCTGCGTCCGGGCAAACTCGGCTTCGTGGTCTTTGGGGGCCGCGTTCCTTCCCGCGCCCCCCAGCACCGCCGCCAGACCAAACAGCGGAACGACCAACGCGGCACAAATGATAACGCGAGAACGCATGGCGGACTCCTTTCAACAGTTGACATGTCTGACGCCGCACCACACCGGGGCGGATGTCGGGCCGCACACGGGCCCGAACCTTCACGCACACAACATACCACGGGTGAAGCCAGTCAAGATGATCGGTGCATGACGGCGGAGCACAAACTTTTTCGCACCACCGGACGAACCGGGGTGTTGCACGAACCATCGGAGCACACGCCTTGAAGACCGCCTCGTTCGGACACCGCCGGCTGACAACCGCGATTCTTGCCGGATTGCTCGCCACGTCGTGCACCAAAGAACCTCCGTTCGAAGCCCCCGCGGGTCCGCAGGAGTCGCCCGCGGCGATCACCAACCGGGTCGATATTCCCGCCGCGGTGCGGACCAACCTCGGAATCACGTTTGTCAAGGTCGAGCGCCGCAATGTCGCGAAGACGCTGCGCTTCCCCGGACGATTCGAGTTTCTGCCGACCGCCCGACGCGAGCATCGGGCCGCTGCCGCAGGGCGTGTGGAGCTCCTCGTTTCGCAGTTCGAGCGCGTGGAAGTCGGCACTCCCCTCTTCCGATTGGACTCACCCCGCTGGCGAGAACTCCAGGAACAGATTTGGTCCGCCGAGGCCGCGCTTTCCCAAAGCGAGACCAGGTCAGACTCGTTCGGCCCGGTCCTCGCGGCGCACGCCCAGCACGAATCTCGTCTCCGCGAGAAGAGCGAACTGTGGGCCGAACGGGTTACCCAACTCGAAACGCTGCGCAGCGCGGGCGGCGGCCAACAGACCACGTTCGCCGATGCTCGAACCGCCTTGGCCGATGCCCAGGCCGAGCTCTCGGAAGCGGTCGAGAAGGGCGCCGAAATCACGGCCCGTCGTCGCGAAGTGGCGGCCGATCGTGTCGCCGCCGCGGCCCGGCTGGAATTGCTGCTGGACGTTGCGGCCTCGCTGACCGGCGTCCCGCGCGAGGACCTGCTCCGCCCGGGGCCGGGCGACGGCGAATCTCGCCCTCTGTGGCGCTCGCTCGCGGCCTTGGAAGTTCGGGCCACCGCCCCCGGAGTCGTCGAAGAAATGGGTGTCACGACGGGCGCGATCGTCGAATTATCGCACCTGGTCCTGAGCACCGTGCAGCCCGATCAACTCCGCTTCCGCGCGAGCGCACTCCAGTCCGACCTCGGGCGGCTGAAAGAAGGCCTCCCGGCGCGGATTGTGCCGGGCAGTGGCGGTTCAATCGATCTCCAAGACGCCATGACGGGGTCTCTCACGTTGGGCCTCAACGCCGACCCCGACGAACGCACCGTGGACGTGCTCGTGACGCCCGCCACCTTGGCGCTCTGGGCCCGCGCCGGGGTTTCCGCGCAACTCGAGGTCACCGTCGAAGGCGGCCTCGAAACCCTGGCCATCCCGCTTTCCACAATCACGCGTGACCGGACCCGAGCCATCATTTTCCGCCGCGACCCCGCGAACCCGGACAAGGCCATCCGCATCGACGCCGACGTGGGCGTCAACGATGGTCGCTGGGTGGCCATCGGAAGCGGCGTCAAGGAAGGCGACGAGATCGTGCTCGACGGCGTGTACCAACTGATGCTCGCCACCGCCGGCGACGCCTCCAAGGGCGGCCACTTCCACTCCGATGGCACCTTCCACGACGGCGAGGACAAATAACAGTGCTCAAGAAACTCATCGAGTTTTCGCTGAAGCAGTCCTCGCTCATCGTCATCGCGGCCGCACTCCTGCTCATCTGGACGGGGCTCAAAGTCACCGAAATGCCCGTTGACGTCTTCCCCGAACTCAACGCTCCCACGGTGGTGGTGATGACCGAGGCCGGCGGCCTCGCCGCCGACGAGGTTGAACTCAACGTCACGTTCCCGATCGAAACCGCCGTCAACGGCCTCCCAGGAACCCGGCGGGTGCGCAGCGCCAGCGCCACCAGCCTCTCGATCGTCTGGGTCGAGTTCGACTGGGGTTCGGATATTTACCGCGCCCGTCAACTCGTCTCCGAACGTCTCTCCGCCGTCCGTGAGAGCCTCCCCCCTGATACCCACACCGAGATCACGCCCGTCACGTCGATCACCGGTGAGATCATGCTGGTATCGCTCTCGTCTCCCACCGGCACGGTCAGCCCGCTCGATCTCCGCGCCTACGCCGAGTTCGACCTCCGTAACAAGTTGCTCGCCGTGCCGGGTGTCGCCCAAGTCGTCGCGATCGGCGGCGAACTCCCCCAATACCAGGTCAACGTCCGCCAGGAGCACCTGCGCCTCTACGGTCTCACGGTCGAGGACGTCGTCGAGGCATCCCGTGGCGCTCACAGCACAGCCAGCGCCGGCTACCTCCCCAGCGTTAACAGCCTCGAACTCCCCATCCGTCAGACGGCCCGGGTGCAGAGTGTGGACGACATCAAGTCCACCATCGTGAAGTATCACAACGGCGTCGCCGTCAACATCGGTCAGGTCGCCGACGTCGTGCTCGGACCATCCCCCAAACGCGGCACCGCCGCTGATGGCGGCCTCCCCTCGGTCGTCGTCTCGGTGCAGAAGGCCCCGGGCACCAACACCCTCACGCTCACCGACCAGATCGACGCCGTCCTCGATCAGGTCGAGGCCGGCCTTCCCGCCGGAATGGTCCTCAACCGCGACGTGTTCCGGGCTTCCCACTTCATCACTCGTTCAGTCGAGAACGTCATCATCGTGGCCCGGGATGCGACCATCATCGTCGCGATCGTTCTCATCCTCTTCCTCCTCAACATCCGCACCACGATCATCACCCTCGCGGCCCTCCCGCTCTCGGTTGCCGTCGCCCTCCTCACCCTCTGGGGCCTCGGGCTCTCCATCAACGTCATGACTCTCGGCGGACTCGCCGTCGCCATCGGCGTCCTGGTTGACGACGCCATCATCGATGTCGAGAACGTCTTCCGGCGGCTGAACGAAAATAACGCCCTGCCGCCCGAGCAGCGTCGCGCACTCGTGCCGGTCATCTTCGACGCCAGCAACGAGATCCGGGGCGCAATGGTCTTCGCCACCCTCATCATCGTGATGGTGTTTCTACCCCTGCTCTTTCTCTCGGGGCTTGAAGGGAGGTTCTTCCGCCCGCTCGGCATCACCTACATCGTCTCGATCCTCGCCTCCCTCGTCGTTGCCCTCACCGTCACGCCCGCCCTCTGCAAGTACCTCCTCCGCGGCAGACTCAGCAAGACCGGCCCCCACGGCCCCCACGGTCATGACAGCTGGCTCGTCCGCCGTCTCAAAGCCGTGTACGAGCCGCTCCTTCGCGCCTCAATCCGTGGCCGCGGGCTCCTCCTCTCCGCCGCCGCGCTCGCCACCCTAGCCGCACTCTGGCTCGGCAGCACCTTCGGCTCCGCCTTCCTCCCATCCTTCAACGAAGGCACCTTCACCGTCTTCCTCTTGGCCCCGCCGGGCACCTCCCTCCAGGAGAGCAACCGCCTCGCCACCGGCGTCGAGAAGCAGCTCGCTGTCATCGACGGCGTGCGCAGTGTCACCCGCCGAACCGGCCGCGCCGAACGCGATGAGCACGCCGAGCCGGTCTCCAGTTCAGAGATCGAGGTCACTGTGAAACCGGGCTTCGGCAAAGAAGATATCCGCCGCTCCATCGACGCCATCGTCTCGAACATCCCCGGCATCACCACCATGGTCGGCCAACCCATCGAGCACCGCCTCAGCCACATCCTCTCCGGAACCCCCGCCGCCATCGCCATCAATGTCTTCGGTGACGACCTCGACAAACTCCGCGACATCGCCAAGGAAACCGAGACCGCTCTCAAGTCGCTCCCCGGCACCCGAGACGTCGCCGCCAACCGCGAAGTCCTCATTGTCTCGGTCCCCATCCGCTACCGCGCCCAAGACCTCGCCGCCGCCGGGCTTACCCCCGCTTCCGCCGCCCAGCAGGTCCAGGCCATGCTCTACGGCGAGACCGTCGCGGAGATCAACCAAGGCGTCCGCCGCTACGAGATGGTCGTCCGCCTCGCCCCGGAGGAGCGGGAGAGCATCGAACAGGTCGAAAACCTTCTGCTCCGCGGCATGGGCGGCGCCACCGTCCGCCTGAAGGAAGTCGCCGACATCGGCCCCGAACGCACCAGCAACCTCATCGCCCGCGAAAACGCCCAGCGCAAAGCCGTCATTTCCTGCAACGTCGCCGAAGGCTTCAACCTCGGCCAACTCGTCAAGGAAGTTCAGGCCCGCGTCAACCCCATTGTCCAGCGAGCCGGGTACACCGTCCACTATGGCGGCCAGTTCGAGGCCCAGCAATCCGCCGCCAAGACCATCTACCTCATGGGCCTGGGTGTCGTCGTCGTCATGTTCCTGCTCCTGCAGATCTCCACCGGCTCGTCTCGCGCGGCCGGGCTCGTGCTCGTCAACCTCCCCCTCGCCGTCATCGGTGGCATCGCGGCGATCTTCATCAGCGAATCACCGAGCGTCTTCCGAAATTCTCTCGCGCTCTTCGGGGTGGGGGGGTCGTACGTCGTCCCGGTCATCTCGATCGCCAGCCTGGTCGGGTTCGTGACGCTCTTCGGCATCGCCGTGCGCAACGGCATTTTGCTCGTGAACCACTACGACCATGTGCACAACGTCGAAGGCAAACCGTTGGGTGAAGCCATCGTCCAAGGTTCCATGGAAAGACTCGTGCCGATCCTCATGACGGCCCTCTGCGCCGCCCTTGGTTTGGTGCCCCTCGCCATGGCTAAGGGCGAACCCGGCAGCGAACTCCTTGCCCCTCTGGCCGTGGTTGTGCTGGGCGGCCTCATCACCTCCACGTTCCTCAACCTCGTCGTCGTTCCCGCCGGATACTCACTCGTCTTCGGCGTCAAAGTCGGGAATCAAGTAGAATCCCGGAATCCACTCGTCCGCCTCGCGCATTCCCTCACCGCTCGTTTCCGAAAGTCCCCCGTTCCAAAAGGAGTTCACCGATGAGTCAATCTGTTTCCACGCTCGTTGCCACCCTCGCCGTGACGTCCCTCTCGTTCATTTCAGGCTGCGAAAAGCAGCCGGAAGCGGCCACGGCCACGAAGCCGGCAGGCACCCCAGCCGCCGACACGCACGACGACCACGACCACGGCGAAGAGGTCAACTTGGGCACCCAGGAGTCCGGCGGGTTCACCCTCGCCGTCAAGCACGATGGCCCGATTACCGAGGGCAGCGAAGTGCCGATTGACCTCACGATCACGAAAATGCCCGCCGGCACGACCGTGAATGCCGTTCGATTCTGGATCGGCAACGCCACGGCGCAAGGATCGATGAAGGCCATGGCAGCACTGGAAGATGACGAATACCACGCCCACGTCGAAGTCCCCAGGCCCCTCGCCGCCGACGCCCGAATCTGGGTCGAAGTCGAAGCCTCCACCGGACCGGCCGTGGTGGTGTCGTTCGAGTTGAAGAAGTAAGCGGGTTGCGGTGCGGGCCGCCGGGGTACTCGCGTTTGTTTGTGAGCGCTCCGAACCCCGTCACCCATCGAACGACAAGCACACGTCCCGCGGCCCGACGTGTTCCTCCACTTCAGCACACAGATGCGCAACCATCGGCAGCGCTGCGAACAAAGGCGGCAAGGCGAACGAGTCGGGCGAACCCAACCCAAGAACCGGAGCGAAAACGTGGCACGTTCAAAAGTGTGGTAGCCCCCGAGCGTGGGTATCCCTGCATGCGGTGCGTACTGCTACATCCTACGAGTGATGCGCACTCCGCGCCGGCCCGTTTACCGGGAGACCGTCCCGCACACGCGAGAGGTACAGCGTCTGCGTCGGGAAAGCGAAGTCGATGTTGTCGTCGGCAAACGCGCGTGCCATCGACAACAGCACCGACTGCTGGGTGTCCATATGAATGTTATAGTCCGGTGAGTTGATGTAGTACACGGCCTCGAATTCCAACGACGAATCGCCGAACTTGCAGAAGTGGCACCGGTCAAACCTGACGTTCGTCTGCTGCTCGATCGCGCGGCGCACAATCGAGTTGACCAGTTCCAGTTGCTGCGGTGGAGTCGCATAGACAACCCCGAAGGCCAGGATGACCCGACGGTCGGTCATTCGCTTGTAGTTTCGGATGCGGCTGGATAGGAGATCAGCATTGCCGAAGACCAGTTGCTCGCCCG
>CAZJXA010000087.1:0-12209 GCA_964549785.1 uncultured Phycisphaeraceae bacterium
GTGCATTGCGCGAACATCCCCGCCGACGCCGGGGTCGATGGGCTCGCGATCCCGGGCGCTCACAACGCCTGGAACGCGGCCGTCGCCGTGGCCGTCGTCTGCGCCACGGACGCCGCGATCTCCGAACATCAGGCCCGTGACGCCGCGCGGACGTTCAAGGGGCTTCCGCACCGCCTCGAGTTCGTCGGCGAGATCGGCCGTGTGCGTTTCTTCAACGACTCCAAGGCGACCACGCCCGGTGCCACCCTGATCGGCGTCTCATCGTTCCCCGCGGAGCGAACCCACCTGATCGCCGGTGGCTACGACAAGCGGATTGACCTCTCGCCGATCTCGGAGCAGGCCTCAACCCTCGCGGGGCTGTACACCGTGGGACAGACCGGCCCACAACTCGCCCGCGCGGCCGACGCCATCGCCCCGGGATCGGCCTTTGAGTGCGGAACGCTCGATGCGGCCATCGAACGCGCCTCCGACCGCGCCCGCCCCGGCGATGTGGTGCTCCTCAGCCCCGGATGCGCCTCGTGGGATCAGTTCACAAACTTTGAAGCCCGGGGAGACCTCTTCCGGGCATGGGTCGCGGCTCATGCAGCGGCCCGGAGCGTTCCATGAAAGCAACCGCGCGTGCCCTCCTCTTTACCACCGTTCTCTGCGTCGTCGGGTGCGCCCAGCGCAATCGGCATCCGACCGCCCCCACGGTCTCGGCGCCGCAGCAACACGCCCCCTCAAGCCGGACCACTCCGTCGGTTGCCGACGCCGGGCCATCCGGCTCCCCCGCCGTTGCGCCCCCCAGCCCGCCGGCACCATCGATTACGACTTCGCCATCGGCGAGCCCATTCCCATCGCGCCGGCAACTTTTCCCGCACGTCTGGCTCGATGCCGCTGCCCGAACGGTCGAGGTCGATTGCACCGTCCCCATCGACGTCCACAATCCCAACACCCCCACCACCTACCTCGAATTAATCGCGTGCACCCGCGACACCAAGGACCACGAATCCCTCGTCGTGACCGACGCCAAGCCGTCGCATGTTCACGCCGCTCTTCTCTTGGTCGGCGGCGTCGCGGGCACCCCCGGCGTCTGGGATTGGTCGGGCCCCGCACTGGTCGCGAACCCACCGACCGGCACCATCATCGACGTCTCGCTGCGATGCACTCGCGGCGGCGAAAGCGTCGAAGAACCGGCCTCGATGTGGGTCGTGCGGATCACCGACGAGGCTCCGTTGCCGGCCGTCGACGCAGAGGGCCACTGGGTTTTCGCCGGCTCGCGCGAGGTTGTCCGGCAAGGCAAGACCTGGTACGAGGCCGATGGCTCGGGCACCCTCATCGGCCTCACCACCTTCGGCGGCGAAACCCTCGGATGGACGACGATGTACAACCACGACAGCGGCGTTGCCGAGAACGTTTGGATCGCCAACCGCCAACTCGTCCCGCCGTTGGGCTCACCGGTCACAGTGGTGCTCCGGCCGCGTTTTTAAAGAGAACGTTGCGAAGTACCCGACCCCGCGAGAGAAAACACCCCGGTCGGACCGCCGACCGGGGTGCAGATGATCTCAACGCATTCAAACCGGATTCAGCAGCCCGCATCCCAGCGGCCGAAGAACGCGGTGATGTCGTCGGAATCGGTGTCGCCGTCGCCGTCAAAGTCGGCGCGGTTCTCGCCTTGCTCCCACGAGCCGAAGAACGCCGAGATGTCGTCGCTGTCCACGTCCTCGTCGCCGTCGATATCCGCCGCGCACGGCGGTGCCGCCGGGCCGCGGACAGTGATCGTCGGGTTCGGATCCACCCCGTCACGGTAGAGCACAATCGTGCCGCTCCGGTCGGCCGGGGGCTGGTCCGCAAGGAAGTAGAAGTTGTACATTGTGCCCCACAACATGGCATTGCTGTTGACGTTCTTGTTCGGGTCAGAGAGGCGACCGCTCGCCCAGCGAACGCCGCTCGCCGTCCGCGCCCCGGTCCAATCGGCGTTGTCGTGCTGCTCGCCGGAGTGGTAGTTGACGTCCTTGAAGCCGATGCCGCTCACCGTCACCCCCGCGGGCATGGGAATCTCAAACCCTCCGCCTGCGCGGTGCGAATTGAGGTTGAAGACCGCGTACTCGTACCTCCACAGATTCCCCTCCGGAACCACCTTGTTGGCCACGTAAAAACGGCCTTCGCTCTGCACATCCACCATCGCGATGTGGACGTTCGTATCAATCGTGTTCGCGCCCAGGCCGTGGTCGCGCCACGCCTGAATCGCCGGTGTCCCCATCAGCGTGCCGCCCGTCACGTTAAGATTGAGCGCTCCATCGATGGTGCAGCGTTTGTACGAGGCGTTGTTATAGAAGTTCCGGGCTGCGGCGTCGTCGGTCCCGACGTACACCCCTTCCAGGAAGTACAACGAGCCCACGTTCTGCGACGGCTGCACGTCGGCATCAACAATCTGAAGCCGCCGAGAGATCGCGTTCAGCCCGGAACTGCCGCCCAAGGCCGTGAACGAACCCGTCCACGGGTTGATCCCCGTTCGCGGGCCCAGCCGGCTCTGACCACCATTAAACCCCGACGAATAAATATCGCGGCAGCCGGGCTTCAGCCCCGACCCCGGAGCACCGGTGTTGCAACTCCCGCACCCCGATCCCGAGGCCGCGCAGCACGCGTGCTTGACCCACGACGCCCCCACCATTTCCAGCCGACCGCTCTTGAGCCGGTACGCGTTCATCGCCAAACCGGGCGTTCCGCTGCTCTGCCACAGCAACGTGGTATCGCCGAGGTTGCAGGTGTAACTGCCGATCGCATAGCCCCGCACCCCGCTCACCATCCCGTAGTTGCTGGTCCCCTGAATGTCCTGATGGGTCACATCGGCCCCCACCACCTGCCCCGAAGCGGCAGACCCGCACGCGATCGCGCAACTCAGTCCGAATCTCACAACCAGTTTCATCGCAGGGTTCTCCTTTTCCCGTGTTAAATAATCACGCCTGCGCAACCGTCGAGTGACTGGCGACCTGCAGCCGTGATCCCCCGCGAGCGAGCAGCATCGTACCCCGCGCCGTTCCGACGAAAATGACTTCCTCTGCCCCCGTGATTTCCAGCGCCCTCTGCGGACTTCGCCGTCACACCTCGATAACCATCGCCACCGCGTTTCCGCCGCCCAGGCACAGAGCCACCACGCCCCGCTTGCCACCGGTGCGGTGCAATTGATGGATCAGCGTCGTGAGGCACCGCGCACCTGAAGCGCCGATCGGGTGGCCCAGCGCGATCGCCCCGCCGGCGACGTTCACCTTCGCCTCCGGGATGCCGCCCGCCTTCATATTCTGAAGCACCTGCGCGCAGAACGCCTCGTTCAATTCAAAGAGGTCGATGTCGGACAGTTTCAATCCGGCCTTCGCGATCACCGCCGGGACCGCGACCGCGGGGGCACTGAAAATATCTTTGGGTGCCACGCCCGACGTGTGATACGCGATGATCCGCGCAATGGGTCTGATCCCCAATTCCTCGGCCTTCTTCATGGATGCCACCACCACCGCCGCTCCGCCGTCGGAAATCTGGCTCGCGTTGGCGGCCGTCACGGTCCCTTCCTTCGCATCAAAAACCGGCCGCAACTTCGCCAGCCCGTCCGCCGTCGATTCGGCCCGAATCCCTTCGTCCGCCGAGACGCCCGCCGATTTCTTGTCCAGGCACTGTTCCCCGGTCACCGCCGTGATCTCGTTCGTATACCAGCCTTCTTTCGTCGCCTGTGCCGCGAGTTGGTGCGAGCGGGCCGCGAAGCGGTCCTGCTCGGCCCGGCTGATCTCATGCTTCTTCGCGATGTAGTCGGCGGCGTTGCCCATCGCCCAACCCTCGAATGCGCACCGCAGCCCGTCGAACTGCATGTGGTCCTCGAACGTCGCCGGGCCGAACTTCGGTGCCCCGACGCCGTCGCGAATGGTGGCAAAGTGCGGGGCCCGCGTCATGCTTTCGAAGCCGCCCGCAATCACCAGGTGGTTGTCGCCCGCCTTGATCGACTGGGCCGCCTGCATCACCGCCTGCAACCCCGACCCGCACACCTTATTGACCGTCACGGCGGACGTCGTCTCCGGGCACCCCGCCTTCAGTGCCGCCTGCCGGGCCGGATTCTGCCCGAGCCCGGCCTGCAAAACACACCCCATGATGACCTCGTCAATCCGGCCTCCCTCCATCTCCGCCTTCAGCTGCGGCTGCGCCGCCATCAGGCCTTGAATCGCGTACGAGCCCAGGAGCGGCGACGGGACCCGCGTGAAACCGCCGCCAAACCGCCCGACAGGCGTGCGCTTCGCCGCAAGAATGACCGGAGTGACCATGGTGTGAACATCCTCGAAAAATGGGCTTTGACGCGTCTTTCTCTGACCATCTTAATACTAGACGGCCAAGCCGCCGGTGCGGGGGTGTGCCCCGTGCCCGCCGCCTCTCCAAGAGCCGTCTCCCGACCGTGACCAAGGGCCGGGACCAGCGATGCTCTGCTTCAGTTCGCCATCTCAAGCACCACGTCCGCGCTGTTGCCCTTGCCGCGCGTCAGCACCTGATACGACTTGGCCGTCGCGAACATCAGGTTGCCGCCACTCGTGAGTCGGGCCTGCACCTGATAAATGTGCTTCTGATCAATGCGGGCGTTGTCAAACGCGAGGGTGAACGCCACGGGCACGTTGCCGGGGTTCCGGATCACCTGCTCGGCGATCGTCGCCCCCGGGGCATCGGCCCGCGACACGTCCACCAGCTTCACGGTGATCACGGCGTCGGGCGGCATCGCGATCCGCTGAAGATAGGTGACGGTCCCCGTCACCCGCCCGTCAAATTGCTCGGCAGAGCCAGACCCCGGCCCCTCCACCGGCGTCGCCGGCCGGTCGTCCCGATTCGCGGGCCGGTCATTCCCTCCGCCGGAATCCATCGGAAAAAGTTCGCAGCCGCCCATCGCGACCAATGAAACAATCGAGAGAACGAGAATCGGGGTGGTGTTCATGATTTTCCTTTCGTGACCCTTGCGGACAACGGTACGCGACGGCCGGTCCTCCCGATTTCACACCTTGCGAGATCTACCCTACCCTGCCCATACACCTTTGGAGGCCGACCGAAATGACCGCGTACTCCCACCCCGAAACGCTTGTTTCCACCGACTGGGTCAAGCAAAATCTCAACACCCCGGGCGTGCGCATCGTCGAGATCGACGTCGACACCAAGGCCTACGACGCCGGGCACATTCCGGGCGCCGTCGGCCTCAACTGGGAGACGGAGTTGCAGGACCAGGTCAGCCGTGACATCGTCGGGAAAGACGCATTCGAGGCGCTGATGCGCACCGTTGGCATAAGCAACAGCGACCACGTCGTCCTCTATGGCGACAACAACAACTGGTTCGCCGCCTACGGCTTCTGGCTCTTCAAGATGTACGGACACGAGAACGTCTCCCTCATGAACGGGGGCCGCAACAAGTGGCTCAACGAGGACGACAAAGAATTGACGCCCGCGCCCCCCGCCGTGCGCCCTTCCGACTACCGCGTTGCCAAGGTTGACCACGCCCTCCGCGCCAAAGTCCCGGACGTCCTGGCGATCGCCCAATCCAAGGCCGCCAATCTCGTGGATGTCCGGTCGCCCGATGAGTTCAGCGGCAAGGTGATCGCTCCCCCCGGCATGTCCGAAACCGCGCAGCGGGGCGGCCATGTCCCCGGCGCCAAAAGCATCCCATGGTCACGCACCGTCAACGCCGACGGAACCTTCAAATCCGCCGACGATCTCCGGCAGATTTACTTCAAGGATGCGGGGCTCAAAGATAACACTCCCACGGTCTGCTATTGCCGCATCGGTGAACGCTCCAGCCACTCATGGTTTGTGCTGAAGTACCTCCTGGGCGTCAAAGACTGCAGGAACTACGACGGCTCGTGGACCGAGTACGGCAGCATGGTGGGCGTGCCGATCGAGAGGTAGCCCCGCATGCAACCCGCCACGTCATTCGCCCAACTCACCCTCTCCGACTTCCTTGCACAAACCGCCGCAAAGACTCCGGCCCCGGGAGGCGGAGCCGTCGCCGCCGCGATCGGTGCGCTCGCCGCGGCGTTGGCGCAAATGGTGGTCGCCTACTCCCTCGGCAAGAAAAACTTGGCGGAGCACCAGCCCCACCTCGAAAGCGCCGCTGCCCGATTGGAGAAGGCCCGGTTCCTCCTGCTCACGATGGCCGACGAGGACGCCGCGGCATACGGGCTTGTCAACGAACTCTCGCGCCTGCCGGAAGGCGATCCACGCCGCGTGCGGCTCGCCGAAGCACAAGAGGTTTCCGTCCAGATCCCGCTGGCCGCCGCCGCGGTCGGGCTCGATCTTCTCCGCCTCTTCGATCAACTCTCGACCCGGTCCAATCGCCACCTGCGCAGCGACCTCGCCATCGCCGCCATCGCCGCAGAGGCATGCGTCCGCGCCAGCGCGTGCAACGTTCGCATCAACCTCGCCGCCCTTCCCATAGACCAGGCGGCGCCGGCCGCCGCGGAAGTTGTCCGCATGGTTACTGAATCGCTGGCACTCTGCGCCTCCGTCGAGCGTGCCACCGCCGCGTGATCCGCCACCATCTCTCCCAGTCCCACATGGGGCCACAACCGCCGGCGACCCCTCCCGCGAGGCCTGATGCCGCTAGGCCGCCCGGCTCAGAACCGTACGCGAAAGCAACAGCAGCGAACACCGTTCCCCGGTCTGCGTCTGCATCTCGGCGCACACCTTCGCAAATTCGGCTTCGCGGCGGACGAACGCATCCACCACCATCGGGTCAAAGTGCGACCCGCGCGACTTTCGGATAATCGCCGCGGCTTCCTCGTGCCGCATCGCTTTTTTGTACACCCGATCCGAGGTTAGCGCGTCGTATACATCCGCCAGCGCCACGATCCGCGCGGCGAGCGAGATTTCTGCTTGCTTCAACCCCGCGGGGTAGCCCGTACCATTCACTTTCTCGTGGTGCTGCAGCGTGACATCGATCGCCATCGCAAGAAGTTCGTCTTCTCCCACCCTTTCTTTGATCGCCCGCAAGGTGTCCGCCCCGATCCGGACGTGCTGCTCCATCTCCGCTCGTTCCGAATCATCCAGTGACCCCGGTTTCAGCAGCACGCGGTCGGCGATCCCCACTTTCCCGATGTCGTGCATCGACGACGCCAGTTTCAGGCGTTCGATCCAGCCGTCGTCGATCTCCTGAAAGAGCGGCCGTATCTCGATCGCGATCAGCTCGCAGTAGCGGCAGATCCGCTCCAAGTGGCGGCCGGTATCCGTATCCCGATAGTCCGCCAACTTCGCAAGCCCGAAGATCAGGCTGTTGCGGATCGTGAGCCCCGCCTCCGTGCGCCGCTCGACCTCCGCCTCCAGGCTCCGGTTCGCCCGCGACAAAGCGTTGTCGTAACGCCGCACCAGCACAATGCTCCCGCCCGCGCTGATGGCCAGCACGATCAGTGCCGCCTGGCCGCCCCACAGCAATACCCCCGCGGTCGCCCGATCGCCCGCCGCCATCAGGCCCTGCATCGGCTGGAAGACCACGACCCGAACCTTCCGATCCGCGTCATAACGGGTCGCCAGCGCGACCGGGCCGGAAAGAAACTCGGCATTCCCCGTCAGCACCGTCCGGCTCGATAGATTCCCGAGTTCCCAGCACTCGCCCCCGGGCTGCAGGTAGACGACCTGCTCCGAATAATCGATCCGTCGCAGGTTGGGATTGCGTTGCAGCGCCGGGTGGCACACCACCCGCGCCTGGTCGTCCAGTACGAATATCGACGCCCCGCCGGAGAGCTGCCGCCCTTCAACAAGGTCCTGCGCGATCCGCCACGCCCTGTTTCCAAAGACGATGTTCCCGTCCACCTTCCGTTCCAGTTCCGCGCCGAATCGCTCCGCCTCGCGGGCGAGTTCGTCGCAGCGCTCGGCCCGAACCCTCTCCGACACACCATTCCTGAGCATGTGCACGGCACCCAAACCGCCCAAACCGATTATCAGCGCCTGAAGTAGAAGCGTGGCCGCCACCAGCCTCGCCCGGCTGCGGAATCGAAAACTCGGAATCGCGTCTCTTGAATTGTGGCTCACCGCCCCTAGTTCGGTCGCCCGTCCGTCTCCCGCCTCCGGAATGGAACAACGCTGTGGTTTCGACGACCGTCTACGCGGCTGGGCGCGGTTGGGCGCGGCATCTCGCGCGGCAACTCGGACCACCCCGGCTAACCACTATTGCCCGATCGGAAACAGACGTTCCGCGAGGGCGCCAGCGCTGTCCGACGCCTCCAAGATCTCCGACGGCCTGATCGCCCACACCTCCGGAAACGCCAGGTCCGGATATTCCGCCAGCACGGCCGGTAACGTCGGCGTGTTCCGCGACCGGCTCGCCGCGAGGATGCGCTCGACATCCGGCGACAACAGGAACGCCGCCAATCGCCCCGCTTCCTCGGGATTGGGACCGCCTTTCACGAGCGCGACCGTGTTCGGAATCACCAGCGTCCCGCGCGAACGCCACGGCGCCGCCGTCTCGCCCTCCTTCGCTGCCGAATCCCGCTCGAAATTCATCTCAACCGGCCAGCCATTCTCTTTCGCCGCCCACACGTCATCAGAGTCGGTCAGGCCCGCATCGATCTCACCCTCGGCGATTGCCCGCACCACCGATGAGTTCCCGTCATACAGGCGCAGGCCGTTGGCTTTCAAAGATTCCAGCAATTCCGACGCACCGCGTTCGCCGACCGCCGCGACCAGCGCTGCGATATGCGTCCGGGTCGTCCCGAATTGCGGCCGCGCCATACCTATTCGGTTCTTGAACCGGGGAAGGGCGAGATCCGATATCTCCCGCGGAGTCTCCTCCGCAGTCATCGCCTTCGTGTTAAACGCGATCACCCGGGCACGGGCGGCGAAGCCCACCCACAACCTCTCCGCCGAAACCAGTGTGCCGGCGCGCTCCCCAATCGCCGCGCGGAGCCCCGTCGAGTCCATCTCGCGGAACACCCCGCGCCCGGCCAGCGTCTGCGTGCCCAAGGCCTCGCTTGACCACCACACATCGGCTTTCGGGGCGTCTCTCTCAATCAGAAGTCGCTGCGCCAAACCGGTCGTCTTGGTCGCTTCCGTGTCGGTGACGACCAGCACCCTGCTCGTGCCCGATCGTTCATACGCCGCGACGACCTCGGCCAGCACATCCGAATCGGCGCTGGAATACAGCACCACCTCGCCCCGCCCCGTGGTCGTAGCGCCCCCGCCGGCTCCCTTTCGTTCACACGATGCACCGAACGCGGCCACCGCAGCGATCACCATCATCGCCGTTCGCCGACCCATCAACCGTCGCGTTGCCATTGGCAGATTCCGGGAGCCCGGCCCGCATTGGGGGCCCCACACTCGACGCTACTTGCCCGCTTCCTTGGCGGCGGGCGCCTGGGCCGGTGCATCCTTCTTTACCTTTTCCTGCAGCCGACCGAAGTACGACTTGACCGCGTCGTGATATTCACGCGGGATCTGCTTCGATTCAATTGCTTCGCTGGCTTCGGCAACGCTCGCCTCAACAGTGTCGGCGAACTGCGCCTTGGATTCGCCCTTGATCTGTTCGCCATACACGAGACGCTGCCCGATGATGGGCCCGCCCCCGGTTTTCACATTCGCCTTCTTTTTCTCGGTCGTGTAGTCCGCGGCCTCGGCGTCCGGGCTGGGGCCGTCACCACGCCCCACTGCCCCCGAGCCCGTGCCGATCTTCCGACTGTCGCCCTGCTTCCACGAACCAATCTTCGGCTCGCCGTCGCCCTCACCTTCCTTGTCGCTGTCGCCGCCCAGGCACTTGCCCATCTCCGCCAGTTGTTTCTTCGCCTCGTCCAGAGCCGCGTCCAAGTTCTCCATGTCCGATTCCATCAACTCCATCTCGCTGAGTTCGGCCGCCAACTTCTCCATCCCCTCCGCACCCTCTTGCTGCATCCCTTCCTGGCTCATCCCTTTCGCCATCTTGGACATCGATTCCGACATGCCGCTGCACTGCTCGCACGCCTTCATCATGCTCTTGGCCATCTCCATCATCTGCTGCTTCTGCTCCTCGTTCATGTCCTTCATCTGATCAAGAGCCTTCTTCAACTCCTCGCCGCCCTGAGCCGCCTTCTTGGCGAGTTCCTCCGCTGACTTCTTGTCGAGACCCTTCTTCTCCATCTCCTTGGCCACCTGCGTCTCGGCGTCCGCCAGCTTCTCCATCTGCTTCGACATGTTCTCAAGTTGTTTCTTGAGTTCTTCCTTCTGCTCGGGCGGCATCGCCGCGTCGCCCAGTTGCTTCGACATTTCGTCCAGCGCGGCCTTGGCCTTGTTGAAGTCGCCCCGCGACAACTGCCGGCTGAAGTCGTTCAACGGCCCCCGCCCGGGCTGCCGGAGTTGCTTGAGCTGCTCCTTCAACGCCTCGATCTGCGGCGCCTTCTCGTCTTCCTTCATCTTTTCCAGTTGTTCCGCGACGTTCGTCAACTTCTTGACGGCCGTGCGCCGCAATGCTTCCGGGTCCATCTCCTTGGGCGTCTCGCCTTCACCCTCGTTCTCTCCGTCCGCAATCGCGTCCTCAACCTTTGCCTTCTTGAGCAGGTCTTCCAGCTTCTTTTCCTGGGCCTGCACCTCGGCCTTCACCGCCACAATCTCCTGCTTCTTCGCGATCTCCGCCACCTGTTCGGCGTGCTTGCCAGAGAGGTCGATCTTGGGCATCAGCAGCCACACAAGCACCAACCCCAGCGTTGTCGCAACCGGCACCGGCCAGAATTTCGGGGACTCCATCGGCATCGCCTGCGGCACATTCACCCCGCGGGCCTTCTGCGACGCCGTCTCCACGACCGCCCGAGACCACGGATCGTTCGACCGCTCGATGTACAACGCCGTCGAAAGGCTCTCCTTGAGGCCCGCCCGCTCGTCCAGCGCCCGGGCCACCGCCGCGGGTTTGCGGGCACGGATCAACGACCACACACCCGACAGCACCAGCCCCGCGGCCACCGCGTAGACCGCCAACACCGCCACAAGCAACGCCGCCGAGTAGAAACCGCCCGGGGGAACAAACGGCGCAACCCGGGTCCACTCGAATGTGAACCCCGCAACCTGTTCCACAATCCGCCCGACCAAAATCGTGCCCAACAACGCCGCCGCGAACACCGACCAACGCCGCACCGTGTCAAGCATCCAAAGCCGAATCGCGGCCAACCTCAACACCCGGCGAATATCAGTCATGGCTACATACCTTTCACGCGGAGCGGCCGCAAACTTCCGCCACAATCCAGCCCAGATCGCGACCCAACCTAGCCATTATCGGCACACCAAGAGGCCCGGGACAGGCCGGCCCCACCCCTAAGCCCCGCTACTTCTACTCTTCTACGGGCCGTTTGGGTTCAACGTAACAGCCGCTCCGGTCAGTTTTCCGCCGCTTTTTGCGCAACCGAAACGCCGTTCCCGACGAAAATGGGGCCTTTGACCTCCCGAACCCAATCGAATCCCGCCCCCTCGCCGACCCTCGAAGGCCCTCCGGCCAGTCGTCCACCAAACCGCTGGCCACCCCTTCTGGGCGTGTGGCCCAGTCCCCTCGACGTCCGCGCTGCCTGGGACCGCCAGTTCCGTTTCTGGGGCCAGGACGTCGGATACCCCATCCACGTTCTCTTGGCACTCCTCTATTTCGCCGGGGCCGTCGGTCCCATCTTCACCGTCGAAATCTTCACCCTTCCCGTGCTCGCCTGTTGTCTCTTCCGCATCCACGCCGTCTGGCCGCTGGTGCGGCTCCGGCTCCTCCAACCCCTCACCCTCATCATCGCCGCGTGGAGCGCGTGGATGCTCTTGGCAATGCTCTGGACCCCCGACCCCCAGGCCGGTTGGAATGAACTCGAGAACGCCCGCTGGGCTTGGACCGCGCTCGTCGTCTACCCGATCATGGAGCGTCGCGGCTGGTGCATCGGTGCTCTCTGCGTCGGCATCGCGATCGGCAACATCGCCCAAGCCCTCGAGTGGTTCGGACACTTTCGCGGCATCGACTGGCTCATCTGGCCTCACCCCCCCAATCCCCAGCCGGTCATCCGCATCAGCGGGTGGTGGCACCACCCGGTGATGGGCGGAATCGTGCTTCTGGGAGGTCTTGGCCTCCATCTCGGACCTGCGCTCCTGGGCAAAGGCTGGCGACGAGTCGCCGGAATCATCGGCGTCCTCACCTGCGGCGTCGGCATGTTGGCGACCGGCACCCGCAGTGCCTGGGTCGCCGCCGCCGTGCTCGTGGCACTTTCTCTGGCGGTTCTCATCGCCACCCTCCCACG
>CAZJXA010000088.1:0-12120 GCA_964549785.1 uncultured Phycisphaeraceae bacterium
GGCGTGCTGGCGGCGCTCGATCGGTTGGCGCTCCCGATCATCGTCGTCGACGACGGTTCGGCGGATGGTTCGGCCGACTTCCTGCGCGGTTGGATCGCACCTGACATTGGTCGGCACCTCGTCACACACGCGGTGAACCAAGGAAAGTCGGCCGCTCTCGCCAGCGGCTTTGTGGCGGCGCTCAGGCTGGAATGCACGCACGCGTTGACCGTAGACGCCGACGGGCAGCACTCGGTGGATGATGTGCCCATCGTGATGGCCGGGTCGCAACGCGAACCGATGGCATTGATCGTAGGAGCGCGGCCGGCCCGGATGGACGGTTGCCCCTGGACCAGCCGGTTCGGGCGCTGGGTGTCGAACGCACTGATCCGAGTGTCGAGCGGGGCGCGGGTGACGGACAGCCAGAGTGGGATGAGGAGTTACCCGCTTGCGTTCATCGCCGGCCTGAAGGTGCGCGCGGGGCGTTACGCGTTTGAGACCGAGGTGCTGGTGCGGGCGGCGTGGGCGGGCCTTGGAGTTCTTGAGGTTCCGATCAGCGGGACGTACGCGCCTGCCGGCGGCCGGGTGACTCACTTCCGCATCGGGCGGGACACGCGTCAGGCCATCGGCATGCACCTGCGGCTCCTTGCGCGGTCGATAAGGCCGGGTGACCCGGTTGCGCGGGTCATCCCGCGACGATCCATGCACGATGGCGCGACCGGAACCTTGGTGCAGCGGGCATGGTGGTGGCTCGGACCGAGCCGGTTCGTGCAGATGGCCCGAGGTGATCCGGGGCAGCGGAAGCGGCTCGCGGCCTCGGTCGCGGTCGGACTCTTCATGGCCGCCGCGCCGCTGTACGGGATCAAGACGGCCGCGTGCGTGGCGCTCTCGATGCGGTTCCGTTTGCACCCCGCGGTCGTCATCGGGATATCCAGCCTCTCGACGCCGCCGTTAGGATTTGTATTCGCGCTGGCGGGGTTGGCGGTGGGGCACCTGGCGTTGCACGGGCGGTGGCCGGAAGTTAACTCCCTGCCGCGATGGTCGGAGTTCGATCCGGCCTTTGTACGAGATCGGTTGGCGGAGTGGATCATCGGGAGTGTGCTGGCGGGCGCGGTGTTGGCCGGCGCGGGGTATGTGGTCGCGAGGGCGTTGCTAGCGCACGTGGCCCGCGCGGCCCCGGGCGGGGGCGAAGACCGGTGAGAAACGTCACGCGGTCGCGAGTTCGCTGAAGGCGGGAACGAGTTCGGGCGCCTGGTCGAGGAGGCGGCACGGCTCGCGACGCGGCACAAGCGGGAAGTGCTTCTGCAGTCGAACGCACATCGCGAAGGCCATGTGCCGCCAGCGGAGCGACCAGATGGGAGTCGGGAAGACCTGTCCGGCGAGAATGGAGATGATCGCCCGCTGCATCTGGAACGGCCCTTGGCCCTCCATGAACAACTCCCGGAAGGAGTGGCCGTAGTACGCACGGATAAGTCGCCAAAAAGGGCGGCAACTATCGTTGATGAAGCGGATGTGCGAGCGCCGCGCGGCCTGCGGAGTCGTCCGGCCTTGCAGAAGGCCGGTTACCAAGTCGGCGGTGTGCTTTCCGCTCATCATGGCGAGGGTGACACCGGTTGAGAAGATCGGGTCAAGGAAGCACGCGGCGTCGCCGACCATGAAGTATCCGTCGCCCGCGTAGGGTCGGCAGCGGTAACTGAAATCGCTCAGCACGATGTTCTCGCGCGGGCCCACGGCGTTGCGCATCCGGTGACGCACCACCGGGCACCGTTGAACCGCCCAAGAGAGCAACCGCTTCGGATGGATGTTGAGTGTCTTCGTGAACGAGGGGCGGCTGACGAAGCCGACGCTGGTCTTGGTTTCCGTGAGGCCGATCAGCCAGAACCAGCCCTCTTCGCACATGATGATGCCCGGATGACCGGTCTCCATTCCGGCGGGGCGCTCGACACCCTCGAAGTGCTCGAAATGGGCCACCTTCTGGAGGTTCGGGTCTTTGAAATTCCGGCGAATATTGAGGTGGCGGCCGATGACGGTTCCGGTCCCGGACGCGTCGATCAGCACGCGGCCCGAAACTTCCGACGTGGCGGTTCGAACCCGGACCTTATCGTGGGCCAAGGTCACAATTTCCTTGACGGGCGTTTCCTCAAAGACGTCGGCCCCGGCGGCCCGGGCCTGATCGAGGAGCATTTTGTCGAGGTGGGCCCGCTCGATATTGAAGACCGCGAAGCCGGGCAGAAGGCCGTCGGCGAACCCAAACTTGCGGGTCACAAAGTCGTTTCCCATTCCGAATTCGGCGCCATACTTCGGGAGGTGCGGCAGTTTCCGGAGTTCCGGCTCTAGGCCCAGTTCCTGGAGGAGAGCCATGTTCCGCGGCAGGATCGATTCTCCGATGTGGAAACGCGGGTGCTTGTCCTTCTCCAGGATGCACACCGAGAACCCTGCGCGGGCGAGAACAAGGCCCGTGGTCGATCCAGCGGGCCCGCCGCCCGCAATGACAACGTCATACCGATCGTTCATTCCCGGCACCCTTTGCGAACCCCGCTGCTCGATCCGATGAGAAGCCAGTGAGTATAACGGCGAGGCTCAGCACGGGGTGGGCCGCTCGATGGTGACGGCCGCCGATGTCCCGCCCGCATCAATTGAATATACCGTTGTCTGTCCCTGTTCGCTGCGGGCCAGCGTGGCGATGAGAGAGAGCATCGGGCCAACGGAGAAGAGGTCGCCGGTGAATCGCCGGAGCGATGGGGCGCGCGCGGTCGATTCGATCCGGTCCGCTCCGCTCGTGGCTTGAGAGAGACGGACAGCGTCTCGGCCCGCGCCCATCCGGAGGGTTCCATTCTGCCGCCCAGAGATGCTGGCCGCGCCACGCACGACCGCGAGGCAGCGAGCGCCGCGACTGAGGGCCAAGGCCGCGCTTTCAACGATCAGAGCCACGCTCCCCGGCGTAATGGTGCCGTGCGGCAATCGGTACGCAATCTCAAGGACCGGATGCGACTCCTCCGCCGCGGCGACGATCACGGTGGCATCGGCCCCGGAGCGGACGCGTGCGGCGGCGAGCATCAGGGCATCGACCCCCGCGTTGCGGGAGCCGATGATGGTCTGGCATCCGCCGCGAACCCCGAACGTTGTCGAAAGGTGGGCTGCGGGGGCGTTCGGAACCCCTTCCGCGAAGAGAACCGGGTTCGCCGCGAGAACGCCCTCGCGGACAATCTGGGTGTAGTAGTCGCTGCAGAAGGACGGGGAACCGTGCGTGCTGGCCAGGATGGCCGACGCAGCGGCGAGCTGCGGTGCATCGGCGTCGAGGCGGGCGTGGCGGAGCGCGAGGGCCGTCGAAGCAAGCATGAACTTGACGCACGGGCTCATCCGGCGGGCTCGACGCAAATTGACCGCCGCGGCCAATTGAGCCTCGTCGATGGTGCCGTTGAACGCGGTGGGGGAGACGCGACCCGGAACCGTTTCGAGGGACCGGATGAGTTGTTCCGCGGAGCCGATCCCCGGCAGAATCAACCCGAACCCGGTGATCCATACTTCGGCTGACCGGTGCGCGGGCCGGAGCGCTGCCCGGGGGAACGCGGCCGATGCCGAGACGGGCGAGACGGACAGAGCGGATGGGCCACGGCCCAAAACCACGCAGGTGTTAGCGCCACCGAAGCCCAGCGAAGTGTTGACGGCGTGGGTGAGCGGAGCGGCGTACCCGCCGGGCGGGGCCACCCGGAGACCAGGAAACTCGACGTCTGCTTCCGTCACTCCCGCCGAGGGAGGTATGAAATTATCTCGGAGCGCGCACGCGGACAGGATGAGTTCGACAGCCCCCGCAGCCCCCAGCGTGTGACCTGTATAGGACTTAAACCCGACGACGCGCGCGCTGCCGAGCGATTCGCCGAAGACGGCGCGGAAAGCTGCGTATTCCGCGGCGTCATTATCCGGGGTCGCGGTCGCGTGAGCGGCGATCAAGGAGACGTCGGCGGGGGTGATCCCCGCGCGGGCGAGGGCGGCTCGGATGGCGCGGGCGGCTCCCTCGCCAGCGGGGTGCGGTTGCGTGAGGTGGTGGGCGTCGGCGGATTCACCCCAGCCTCTCACGTGCGCAAGGATCGGGGCCTGTCGGCGTCCGGCGTCGTCGCACCGCTCCAGCGCGAGCACCGCGTACCCCTCGGCGATCATCATTCCGCACCGGTGGCGAGAGAACGGCAGCACGGAGGTGTCGGAGATCAGCCCGAGAGCGCTGAAACCGGCCCACGCGTACTCGCTCATGGCGTCGTAACCCCCGGCGATGACGAGGTCGGCGTGGCCCTGCTGCAACAGAGTTACGGCCAGGGCGACCGCGCCCAGGCTGGACGAGCACGCCGAGCAGGTTGTCAACGAGGCAGCCCCGATGCCCAGCCCGTTAATCGCGGCCGCAGTGACCGCGCCCGCGAGGAACGGGCGAAGCGCGGCGGTATCGCTAGAGCGGAGGAACCGCCCCCCGGCACGAATGCCGTGGAGCGTCGTTCCCACAAGTACTGCGCAGCGGTCGGGGGGATAGTTTGGCGACGCGGATGCGAGCGCCTGTCGGATGACGAAACGCAGATATCTGGCCTCACGGGGCAGGTCCGGGTCAACGTCGGGGGGGAGGTCGAGCGCCTGACCGCAACGGGCGCCAGCGGGAATCGGCGACTCGATGACGGTGGGTTGGCGCAGGCCCGTGCGGCCCGCGCGGATAGCGGCCCAAGTCGCCTCGGTCGAAAGCCCCAGGCCGGTCACCAGCCCGGTGCCGGTGATGACAACTTGGGACGCTGCGTCAGCCCCGGCCATCATCGAGGTCCTCAACAAAGACGGGCTCCAGAACGAGCCATTGGTGCGGGTAGCGTGAGACGACGGACGCGATGGAATTGGCGATGGCTCGAAGGCTCGCGGACGGGGCGCGGTCGCCGGCGTCGGTCGGTGGTGTGTCCGGTTCGATCGCGGGCAAGAGCAGGACGCGGTGCCTTCCGTCGGGCTGTCGGACGGTAAAGACGGGGATGATGGGCGAACCGGTGAGCCGCGCAAGGCGGACCGGCCCGGTGGGCAGCCGCAGTTGTCCGAACAGAAACGGAACCGTTTGCGTGCGTTGACCCGGCGCTGCCCGGTCGCCCTGCATGACAACAACCTCGTTATGAAGGAGGGCGTCGCGCAGCGAGAGCCAGGTGTCGAGCCCGTCGTCAATCGGGGCTTCGACGATTCCGAGCGCCCGGTGAAGCCGGGCCCGCGAAGCCTCAAAGGCGGGGTCGGCGTCGCGGCGGAAGACCACGCTGATCCTGCGTTCCTCGCGAGCGAGCGCCGCCAGCCCGCACTCGAAACTTCCAAAATGAGCAGTGACCAGTATCGCGCCGCGTCCCGCCCCACGGTTTGCCCGAAAGGCTTCCAGCCCGTCGACGTGAGCGACAAGGCTTCTCAACTGCTCGGGGGAACGGTTCGAGGCCCCGGCGACGTCGACCACGAAGTTGTAGAAGCTGTTGACGACCTCGCGGGCATATGCCCGGTGCTCGGTGCGAGATAGGCGACGCCCGAAAACGCGGGTCGAGTTCTTGCGGGTGGCGTCCCGGACAGCGGTGGAAACAAGCGGCACAGCAAGCCGCGCGATCGGGCGGAGGATGGCCGCCATACCGGGAGACCACGCGGCCAAGCGAAAAAACGTCCCAAGTAAGGAGGTCATCGGCGGAGAGACCGGCGCGGCCTCGTGGCCTTTCACCGCGCTGTGTCCGGGCCGAGAGGCTGGTCCGGAGCCGCGTTCGATCAAGGTTGATGCCGTCTCGACGATGACCCAGCGTAGGTGATGTTTCCTGCCCCGCCCCGGTAGTTGCGATGGTCCCGGTCGTGTTCCCTGGACGATATGATGTTTCCGCGATGATGAACGCGAGGCCGGGCACAGACAATTCGCTTCGGACCCCGCGATTCTACAAGGCGTGCCAGTGGGCGTCGCGCTTCATCAAGTTCCAGTGTGTCCGCGAGACCGTGTTGCACGTTGAGCGTGTGGATGCGGGCGTCGCGGCGGGCGGCGTGCTGCTGGCGTGCACCCACCTCAGCCACCTCGAGCCGATCGTGGTGTCGTCGATCGTTCGACGTCAGATCCGCTGGATGGCCCGGATCGAGTTCTACCAGCGTTGGTGGGGCGGCGCGGTCCTCCGTGGCGGCGGGGCCTTCCCGGTCGACCGCTTCGGCTTTTCACTCCCCGCAGTGCGGCGTGGCATCAGGCTCGCCCGGGCGGGCTATGCGGTCGGTGTCTTCCCGGAGGGGGGCGTCGTCAAAGGAAAGAGTTCGGTCCTTCGCGGCGGGCGTATCAAGCTTGGCGTCTGCGTGATTTCCTTGCGGACCAACACCCCGATTATCCCGGTGGTCGTGTTGGGCACCGAGAAGTTGAACCGCGTCCCGCCGTGGATACCCCCCCGGCGGGCTCGGCTCTACACGGCCTTCGGCACGCCGATCATGCCGCCCATCCGAGCCGGCGGGCGGTTGTCGGCGGGGCGGGCGGAGCGGGAGGAGATGGGGGCCCGGCTGCGGGCCGGATTTGCCTCAACGTACCACGAGTTGCTGGCCCACACCGGCCTGACCGACAGCGACGTGCCATGAGCGACTGGTTTTATCGAACCTTTCGGCTTGTTGGCCGGCACGCCCTTTGGGTCAGCGCCGATGCTTCGGTCTCGGGTGCTAAAAACATTCCGGAGCGTGGCGGGTGTCTGATCGCTGCGACCCACACAAGTCCGTACGACGTCCCGATCCTGATCCGTCATGTGCCGCGATTGCTCGACTTTGTCAGCATCGTCGAGGTGTTCCGGATTCCGGTGGTCGGCTGGTTCTACGGGAATATGAACGCCTTCCCGCTGGAGCGAGCCCGCGCGGACGCGGCCACTACCAGGACGATTCTTGCCCGGTTGGCGGCCGGCCGAGTCGTGGTGATGTTCCCGGAAGGCCGACTGAGACGGGGGAAAGATTCCGTCGTGCGTACGGGGAGCATCCGGCCGGGGCTGGGCCGGTTGGTAAAGCTCGCCGGCGTACCGGTGATCCCCGCAGTAATCGTGAACTCGGCGGCGTACGCGAAGCCGCGGGCATGGTTGCCGCTGCGGCGGACGCGCTATGCGATTGCGTTTGGGCCGGCGATCAGGCCGGATGGAGACACGAAGGAAATCGAGCGGCTGGTGTTGGAGTCGTTTACCGCGTTGTACACGGCGGCGGCGGCGGAACTCCCGGAAGAGTGCCGCGTGATGTAGTGGGACGACACGCTGGAAGGCGGTTCAACCCGGCGGCTTCGCGTCCCTCGCGTTGTTCGTGTTTGCCATGCGCTTGGCCGTGCTGGTGGTGTGCGTCGCGAGAATCCAAGGTACCAGGATTCCAGCCGCGGCCGCGAAGGACGCCGCGATCCCGAAGGCGGCGATCAACCCGAGTGATCGGATGGCGGGTGTGTGGGTCGCGAACAGGCTCGCAAAGCCGGTGACCGTGGTGGCGCTCGCGAGCAGGACGGCGTGCATCGTGGGGCGGAGCCGCGCGACAAGCGCCGCCCGGTCGAGCCCGTCGTGCCGGGCTTGGCGTGCAACCGCAACGAGGAACACTCCGGCGTCAACGGCAATGCCGTCGAGGAGCGGGATCGCAATGCTGTTGATGGCGTTGAAGCGTGCGCCGGTGACCGCCATCACCGCGACGGTGGCGGAGGCGGCAAATAGGAGCGGCGTGAGCGCCATGACTACGTCGAGCAAACGGCGGAAAACGAGCGTGAGCCAGATCAGGACGAGAGTTACGGAAATAGCGATTGACCTGGGGAGATCACGCGCGGTGGCCTCCTCGAGTTCCGTCGAGACCACCGGAAGGCCCGCGAGCGTCGCTTCGGGCACTGCGGCAAGAGCCGCCCGGAGCACCTTGACCGTTTCGGCGCGGTGTTGACGATCCCGCAGCGGAGCCGCCAGGCGGACGACTAGAACGGTCTGTGTCGGGGGGCGATCAAGGTCGCGTTGGAAAGGCAGCAGCCGGTCGGCGATGCTCGGGAATGCCTTGAGATCGCGAATCCCGGGCGGGTCCAGGGGCGATGCCGGCCGCAGCAGGCGAGTCAGAAACGTGCGATATTCGGCGTACGCGGCGGGTTCGAAGGCGCTGCCGGCCAGAGCGTCGTCGAAGTTTCGAATGAGTGAGTCGGCGTCGGCATCGGTGAGCAATCGTGTGACTTCATCAACCGCGCGCGGGTCCGGGAGCAAGCGGTGCAGGCCGAGGACATCGATGACCCCCACCGCCTTGCAATGGTCAGCCCCGAGCGCGGCCGCCGCATCGAACAGGACGGGCAAGAGATCAGCAGGGTCGCGGACACTGACAAGGACGGGAACAACCTCTCCTTGGCCGGCAAAGCGAGCGATGATCTCATCGGTCGTGTTCAGCGCCGCATTCGGACGCGGGTGGAGGACGGTGAGGTCGCCTTCCAGCCGAGGCCCCGCTCCCCGAACGGCGACGGCAAACCAAAGCACGGCCGTCAGCGAGAGCAACGATGACACCCACAGACGCGGACGACGGGCAACGACGTCCGCGACGCCGCCGCGGCGGGGCCGCGCGGGCACCGGTCGGCCGGCCGCGAGTGCGCGATCCGGATGGGTGAGCACGAGCAGGGCGGGGAGCAGTGTAAATGAGGCGAGCCAGGCCCCGATGAGGCCGGCGGTCCCGAGTTTGGCGAAATCCGAGAGCATTGCGATTTCGGAGGGCCAGAGCGAGGCGAAGCCGAAGATGCTGGTGAAACAATTCGTGGTGATCGGCAGGGCCATCTCGCGCGCGGTGGCGGCGACGGCCGCTTCCGACGAGGCCCCGCCCGCGCGGAGGTCATCAAAGTGTGAGACGAAGTGAATCCCGTAATCGACGCCCAAGCCGGCCAAGAGCGCGGCGACCGCCGCGGCGAGGGGCGATACAACGGGTGCCGAGACCGCGTGGACCCCGAACCCGACGACCAATCCGACGCATGCGACAAGCCCGATGACGAGCGGCGTCAACCAGCGGCGGTAGAACACCACAAACAGAAAATACAGCAAGCCGATCGAGACAAGCGTGCTGACAATCGCGTCGGCCCGGATCGTACCCGCCGCGGTCGCGGCGATCGGAGATGGACCGCCCAGTCGGACGTTGAACCGACCGCCGTCAAACCGCTCGCTCAATTCTGCGGCTATCTGCGCGACGCCTGTGACGAGCGCGCGGGCCTCCTCGAGATCGTTGAGAGAGGCCCGGGCCGCGATCCGCACCAGCACGGCGCGACCATCGATCGACCGTTCGGGCGCGGGTCCGGTCTCACCGTTCGAGGCGGCGGCGGTCGGTGCGGCGGTCAGCGCGAACCCAGCCCGCGAGGCAAGATCGAAAAGCCGTAAAGGGTCTTGCAGGATTCGCGTGCTGATGGCGCCACCGGCGGGACCCGGGGCCGAGATCAGGGCTTCATTCCGACGGAACTGGTCGGTAAGTTGCGCCGGTTGGAAGCGGTCCAGCAGGCTTTGAGTGCCGTCCACGCCGATGTAATACGGTGCGTGCGGGGCGATGACGCCGGTGATGAATTGCGCGAGCGCTGGGTCTTGCCCGGCGCGGGCCCACGCGATCTTCGGCCCGGTGCGCGGGTCGGTCGTAAGGGCCGCGACGAACGCATCGGCGAACGCCACGGTGCCTTCTTGGTCCTGGCTCGTTGCGCCGGACCCGTGGGTCGGTTCGACGACCGCCAGAATCGCCTCGCCCGCGTGAAACTCCGCGAGGACGATCTGAAAGGCGGCGGCCGCGGGCGAGCGAGAGCCGAGCATGGTTTCGAGGGACGCCGAAACCCTCAGCCGTGAAAGCGAACCCAGCGCGAGTACAAAGATCAGCGAGACGAGGCCGAGCACCATCCACGGATGGCGGGCCGAGGCGTGCGCCACCCACGAAAGGGGGGCGAACACATTGAACCCGCCGCCTGCCGGCTTCATGGCAGCCGCTTTGCACGGGCAGGGGGCACGAACGCGTTGGGCGGCAATTCGTCGTTGAAGTCGATTTCCGATGTCCTGACCACGACGCTGCCTTCGGGGGAACGGAAAACCATCCGCCGTGGCCATGCCACACCGTCGATCATCGCGTACCGATCGAGCAGCAGTTCCGACGATGCGCCTTGGGCTTCGAGGATGAATCGGCGCGGCGTGAGCGTGGCCCGCTCGATCTCGCAGCGCACGTCCGGCCGGTCGAAGGCGGGGCCGACGACGATGAGCGTGGAACGGGTGGAGGCCGTCTCGTCGGGAACCGCGGCCGCAAAGAAGGTCCTGGTGAACGCGCCCACTGATTGTGAGACCGCGGCGGAATGCAGTGTGCCCGGGTCCGGCATCGGGGATTCGAGGGCTCGCCCGGGTCGCGCCGCCGCGAACGCCCAGACGCCTTCGGGCAGCACGGTAACGTCCAGCACCGGCGACCCGAACTTCCAAGCCCGGAGACGGACCCGATCGGGCGGCGCAGCGACCAGTGCCGCATCGAGCGTCACGGTCTGCCCATCAAGGCTGGTCAGAGACAGTTCGGCGACCGCTTGTGCCGACGTCACCGACTCGAAGCGTTCGGCGATTACCCGGAGGGCGGCGGCGTCATCGAGACCGGGGTACGTCGGCAGTTTCGCTGCGCAGCCGCCGGGCAAGAAAAACAGAAGGATCATCAGGCTGATCGCCGACCGGGCGGTCACTCTCCACGCGGATCGGTGCATGATCTGCTCCCAGAGGAAAGTTGGTTTCGTGCCGGCTTGCCGGTGGGTGTTTTCGGTAGGGACGCGACAACCTGAAATGAGCGAGGAATCTTGACCGGCGCAAGGCTCCGCCGCAGAAAGGCCCGCAGTTCGGATGCGGTCGGCGGTCGGTCGGGATCGGTCGCGACAAAGAGCGCGTGCGGTCGCTGAACGGTGTCCGACAACGCGAACGGCACCACCACGCACTCGGCCACTCCGGGGTGTTCGGCGAGTGCCGATTCGACTTCCAGCGGATTGACCTTGAAGCCGCCCGTGTCGATGAGCAACCGCAGCCGCCCGGTGAGCGTGGCGTTCCCCGAAGGGTCGATTCTGGCGAGGTCGCCCGTTAGGAAATGTCCGTCGGCGAGCGGGCAGTCGGCATCCACATACCCCGAGAGCATGGAGGGAGCGCGTACCGCCAGTTCGCCCTCGCGCCCCGGGGGCAGTTCTCGCGCCGAGTTCTCGGGATCGACGATGCGGAAACTCACCCCGGGCAAGGGAACCCCGATAGAGCCCTCACCCAAGCCCGAACCCGGGAGGTTGATCGCGACAGTCCCCAACTCGGTGGCGCCGTACAACTGTCCGATACGGATGTTCCAGCGGTTCTGGAACCCGTCTCGAACGCGGGGTGCGAGTGGAGACCCGGCGGAGAGGGCGACGCGCAGGGAGTGAGCCGCGGCGGTCGTCGGCACCGAACCCGCCAACGCCGAGCCGGCCGCCGCCGAACCGGCCGCCGCCGAACCGGGGGGTGTTCGGGCGAGCCACGCGAGCGATTCATAGAGGAATGGAACGCCCGGGAGCACGGTGACGCCGCGCGCCAGTTGAACGGTGACGCCCGCTGGCTCGAACGCGGTCATGACCCGGAGCGCGGCCCCGGAGAGCATCGCACCCACAAGAACGTCCACGCCATACGAGTGGCACAGCGGTGGTACGAACAGAATCACGTCGTCCGGGGTGAGCGTCAGCCCGTCGGAGACCGCGCTGGCATCTGCATCGAGGGCGGCGGCGCTGCGAATCGCGAGTTTCGGCAGGCCGGTCGATCCCGACGACCCGAGGACAATCGCGCCGTGCGAATGTTCGCTCGTTCCGCGTCTCCCGGCGTCTTTAGACACCGAAGAGGACGCTAAGCGGAGTTCACCATCGAGCTTCACCGCGGCCTTGACGTTCGCGCGGGCCGATACGGATGCGAACTCCCCGTCGCCGCTGCTGGGGTGCATCAATACGAGGCGAACCCCGGCGGCGAGCGCGCCCGCGAACCATGTCGCGAGGGCGATGCCAGATGGAAGCGCGGCGAGCATGGTCTCGCCGGGCGCGAGCGATTCGGAAACATCGTGGGCGCGAGCACGAACCGCGGCGAAAAATTCAGCGTGGGTCACGCTCCGGCTGATGGCACCGGCGGGGCCGACTTCGGCAATGGCAATGCCCGACGAGCGTTTGGAGGCGTGCGC
>CAZJXA010000089.1:0-12095 GCA_964549785.1 uncultured Phycisphaeraceae bacterium
GAGGCCGCGATGCGCGCCCGCCGGGGCGTTGGACCCGCCAGCATCCCGGACTGGACCACGCGTCTCTCCGAGATTTTCGCCACGACCGAACCGCAAATCGTCGCCTCCGGACTGGAGTTCGCGGAGGGTCCGCTGTGGTGGAATAACCGCCTGCTGGTGTGTGACTTAGGCGACGACACGATGTACACGGTGGTTCCCCAAGACGGTGCCGAGGCCGAACTGGTGGAGTTCCGAAAGCCGTCGGATCGGGCCGCTGGGGCGGCCTTGGATATCGACGGCAACCTCATCGCCGCGCACTTCGCCGGCCACCTCACCCGAACCGCCACCGATGGAACCGTGCAGATCATTGCCGACCGGCGGGGCGACGCCAAGTTCGGCAAGTGCAACGACCTTGTCTGTCACCCCAGCGGCGTGATTTTCTTCACCGACTTTGGCGGCAAGAACTCCAAAGGCGTCTTCGCGCTCGCCAAAGACGGCGTGGTTTCCCAAGTCGCCGACGACTATTACGCCGCCAACGGCGTGGCGCTCTCGCCGGATCACCGCAGGCTCTACGCCGCCGATTATGGCAACTGGAACATCAAGGGCTACGACGTCGACGCCGACGGTAACGCGACCAACGGCCGCGACATCATCTCGCTGAAGGGTGAAACCGGCAAGGGACGCGTCGATGGCCTGAAGGTGGCCCCGAGCGGGCACATCCTTTCGACCGGCCCGGGCGGCATCTGGGTGATCACCCCCGAAGGCGAGAAGCACTCGCGGCTCGCCATCGCCGACGGAGCCTCGAACCTGGCCCTCGGCGGTCCCGACGGCAAGACGGTCTTTATCACCAGCGGCAAGACGGTGCTGAGCGTGAAACTGAAGTAGGCGGATGTCCTGAGCAGCCCGCCGCTACGAGCCGTCGGCGGGAACGTCCGCCGCCCCGGCGCGTCTGACGGAGTGTGATCGCAACGGAATCAACGGGAAATCGGGTCAACGTTTGAAGGCCATTATGAACATCATGAAGTTTCAACAGTCCCTCGTCTTTGCGCTCGCGGTTCCATCCTTTTTCGCGGGCTGCTCCGCGCCGCCCCGCGGCGAGCCGACAGGCCGGGCCGATGTCTACGACACCACCCCCGCGGAAAAATACGACCGCCAGATACTGCCCTCGGCCCTCGCCGAGAACTCCGACCAAGTTGCGGAGCAACTCGCCGCCGACCTCTCCGGCCTGCCCGAACTCCAGCAGTTCCGGGTGACCGTGGTCTTCGGCGACCTCGCCAACAAGACGGGGATCGTCCCGACGTCGGATTTCGAGGCGTTCCGCCAGCGCACTCGGCAGAAACTGATGCAGAGCCCGATGGTCAACAACAACATCCGCTTCATCGAGAACCGGGCCCGCTTCGAAAGCCTTCAGAGCAAAGAAAACATCGGCACCGGCGGCACCGATTCCGACCTCGCCAAGGCCGTCCGTAATCCCGAACACACCTACTTCCTCAACGGCAGCATGTACCGGGTTTCGCGCGGCGCCAATGAGTCGGTCAACCTCTACGAACTCGCCTGGGAACTCATGCGGGCCAGCGATGGCTCATTGGTGTGGTCGAGCGCGCCCTACGAGGTCAAGCAGATCCGATAGTGCTTCGCCAGGGTTTGCTCCCGCTCGCGGGTCGTTCCGGGTCTCTCACGTGCCCTGTTGTTGCCTGTGCCGTTTCCACGCCTTCACCCATCATGCGCCCCGCGTTCCTCATCCTCCTCGTCTTGCTCGCCGCGTTCACTCTGGCGGCGTGCTCGTCCGCGTTCGCCGGCACGGCCCGCTCGTCCCGCCTCACCGTCGACGACCTCGAATTCACCTCCGCCGAGCTCGAGGGCAAACTCCGTGGCAGCGCGTTTCTTTCCGGCCGTTCCTCGGCCTCGCCGCCCATGGTCGTCACCGTCAGCAAAGTCGAGAATCTGACCTCCGACATCATCCCCGAGGCCGAGCAGTGGTGGCTGATCCATCGACTCCGAAACGCCCAACCGGTGCGGGCTCTCTCCCAGTCCCGCAACCTGACGTTCGTGATCCCCGTCGAGCGTCTCAAGGCCGGACGGGCCGCCGGCGTCTTCGATGATTCCACCGCCGCAGCCCGATCCCCCACCCACGAGATGACGGCGACGTTCCGCTCCGCCACCCGCGCCGCCGGGCGTCACCGCACCGATGTGTACCTCTGCGACCTCCGTATCACCAGCCTCTCCGATGGAGCCCTGGAGTTTTCCGACGCCGTCGAGTTCAAGCGGGCGGCGTTCGGCAAGGCGTATGACTGAGACGCCCGCCCATCCGCCATTGGTGAATCGCCGACCGTCCCCGCTCGCACGTCTCGTCCTCGCGTCCATCGCTGCGGTCGTGGGCTGTACCGGGGCCTTGGGGTTCGGCGGATGCAGTTCCCAATCGCTCGATGACGGCATGTTGCCGGCGGTCAACGCCGGTCGTTATGGCGGCGTCGGGGCAGCCCTCTCCACTCGTCTCACCGAAGACCGCTCCAGCCGCGATTACGTCCTGGACCGGGCCCGTCTGCTCGCCATCACCCTCGCGGAAGGCTCACCCGACGCCGCCGAAGAAGTCGCCAACGAGTACTTCTCGATGCTGCGCACACAGGGGCTGAATGACAACCGCACCATCCGTTCCGTGATCTTTTCCGACGGCGTCCGCATCTGGAAGGGAGAGCCCTTTGAGCAAGCGCTCGGGTACACTCAGATCGCGATCCAAAAGGCCATGCGGGGCGAGTGGGACAACGCCCGGGCCGCGGCTCAGTCTTCCCTCTTCTTGCTGAAAGATTTCACCGAGAACGAACTCTCCGGCGGGCGCCGCCCCGGCGGAAGCGTCACCGCGGCCCGCGTGGCCCGCCGAGCCGCTGAACTCGACCAAGCCCGGGGAGAGGGCTCGGGCGACGACTTTATCGATAACGGGTATGTGCCTGTCAAGACCGACTTCGCGTTGGGGTACCTCATCAGCGGCGTTGCGAGCCTGGGCTTGGGAAGAGCCGAGGAAGCGGCGGACAACTTCCGCGAAGCTGCCCGGATCGAGCCGTCGCTCGCAGGGTTGGCCGAGGAGCTCAACGCGGGCGGGTTCAACACCATCCTGGTAGTCGACTTTGGCCGAGGCCCCACGAAGGTGAACACCGGCCTGGACGGCGCGTTCACGGCGTTTCAGCCCAACTCCCGGGCCACGGCCGACGCCCTGTCGGTGCAGGTGGTCTCCGACGCCGCTTCGGAGCCCGCCGAGCGTTTCCCCGCCGCCATGGACCTGAATCGCATGGCGGCCACGCTCAAGTGGAACAACCTTGAGGACGTCCGCCGCGCCAAGAGCCTTCTCGGCAACGCCCTTCTGGTGGGCGGGGCAGCCGTGGCCGTGGGCAGCGAAGACGACGAGGCCCGATGGGTGGGCGCCGGAGTCGCCCTCGCCGGCTTGTTGATGAAGGCAACCGCGACCGCCGACACCCGCCACAACGAGTTCCTGCCGCAGCGCACGTTCGTCGTGCCCGTCACCATCCAAGACCGGGCCAGCAGCATCGCGATCCAGCTCGATCGCGAGCCGACGTCCCGCATCGTCCTGCCCGCCATCGATCCGCCCGCCGACGGTACCCTGCAACTGCGGTATGTCCGCATCCCGCCGATCGGCGGCCAATCGTGGCGCGACGGCAGGATCATGTACGCCAACGACCGATTCGAGGGTGTTGTCGCGGGCGACGGGCTGCCCTACCTCTTGGGTGGCACCTGCGTTCGGACTCCGTCTTTCGAAACCCTCCAGCGCTACCAGTCCGCGGGCAACCTGCGGGACTACACCGTCAACGACCTCGAGAATCTCTACCGCGAAGAAGGAATCACCCTGTCCGTTGAAGATCAACGGGGCGGCTTCCGTAAGCACATCTTGGAGGGCGGCGATTCGCTCGTGTGCCCCTTGAGCGGCACCACCGGCTATTCCCGTCTCATGTGCCAGTCCCATCCGCCGTATCAACCCAAGACCCGCTCTGTCGCCGAAGCCGCAGCCCGCGTTCGCTCAAACCGTGGGAGTCCCGAACCGCTTCCATAGCATTTCCTCAGGAGTCACTCATGCACACCGCACCTCGTCGTCTCGCTTCATTCGCCCTCGCCTCAATTCTCATCGGCCATCTGTCTGGCTGTCACGGCGCTTCCGACCCCAAGGCCCCCATCGGCGCTGTGCCCGATCAGGTCGCCCGCAGCCAGTGGCCGCAGGTCGAGGTCGAGCCCGCGTTGGCCGGGTGGATCGCGGTCGAGCGGCCGATCGTCGAGCAAGGCCCCGTGCTGAAAGTCAGCACCCCCGTCCGCCTCCTCTCCAACGGCGGTGAGTACTCGCGGGTGCAATACCGCTACGTCTTCTACGCCGCCAACGGCGCACCGCTGCGCGACCAGACCGGTTGGAAGTACTTCCGCCTGGAACCCCGCCGACCCACTTTCTTTGTCGGCAACAGCACCGACGCCGCGAGCGACTGGCGGCTGGAGATCCAATCGAACCGCTAGGCTTGATGGTCGTTCAGGCGTAGCAGAACTCACCGCGCCGGGGGTCCGCCCGCCCTCACTCCGGCGTCTTGAGGCTCTCGTCCACCACCCGCAACTCCCCGTCCTCCATCTCCTTGACGACCCCCAGCTCTTTCAGCGCGGCCAGCGCGGCGTCCTGCTCCGCCTTTTTCTTGCTGTTGCCCCAACAAGGCTCGAAGCGCCGGCCGTTGATCTCGACGCAGATCCGGAACGACTTGGCGTGGTCCGGCCCCTGCTCATCCAAAATCCGGTATTGCGGCGTCTGCCCGCTGGTCTGCTGCGCGTGCTGCTGTAGCACGCTCTTGAAATTCTCCTGGTGTCCGCTGTTGGCGGCCCGCTCGATCACGTCCGTCATCAGCGGTCGCAGGAACGCCGCAGCGGCCTCGAAGCCCCCATCAAGATAGATCGCGCCGATCACCGATTCGATCGCGGCGGCCCCAAGGCTCGACGGCAGGGGGGCGTTGGTCTGCATGCCCCTTCCCAGAATCAGCAACCGCTCCAACCCCAACCGGCTCGAAACCTCCGCGCAGGTCTGACGCGAAACCGCCAGACTCTTCACCTTGGTCATTTCCCCTTCCAGATACTGCGGGTAGCGGCGGAAGATCATCTCGCACACGACAATCCCTAGGACCGCATCGCCCAAAAACTCCAGACGCTCGTTGCTGTCCAGGCGCGACCCCGCAGTGCTGGCGTGTGTCAAGGCACGCGCGAGCAATTCCGGCTTCAGGAACCGGTAGCCCAACGCGTTCTCCGCCTTTCGCCGCAGAATCTCGTCCATGCGCTCCCGAATGTCTGCCGGGCGAACCCCGGGCGTCTCCCGCTCATTCCGGCGATAGGCCGCCCGGAGCCCTTAAAAAGCCCATAGAGAGGCTTCCAGAGGCCTTATCGGCGCGCCGAGTCTTCAATCTTCCTTGAACCTTCAGACCCCATCACATGAATTGGGCTCTCGGTTCGTCGAGCGGGCCCGCTGCCCCCCCCACAGCGATCGGCCCCAAGCCGCCTAGGACCGCGCCGCCCAAAGGCTCGCCTTCAACGACCCGACCGCCTAAACTCTCCACCCGGGTTTCGCCGGTTCCGTTCGGTCTTCAGTCGGTTCATCGAGGTCGCTATGCATTACCCACACCGCATCAGCCGTATCAAGCGCAAACGCTCCATCGGCTTCCGTGCCCGCATGAAGAGCCGTTCCGGGCGCGCGATGATCAACGCCAAGCGTCGCGCCGGCCGCAGCCTGAACGTCGCCGACAAATAAACCCGGTCTTGGTCAGTGTCCGACGGACGACCTTGCGCGTGACGCCGCGGCAAAGCTCTCCCCGCGTGAAGCCCACACTCCCGGTCCCCGATGAAGTTTCTGCCGCTTCAACGGTCGATGACCGCCGTCCACTCCGCAGCCGCTCAATCCTCATTTTCCAGCGGCTCGCACGATGGCTCGTCGCTCTGCGTGTGCACCCGAACACCATTTCCGTGGCGAGCATCGTCTTCGGATTCGCCGCCGGGGCGGCCTTGGCCCTCACCGACAACGCCGACGGCCGCCCGTGGTTCTTCCGCACCCTGTTGATCGTCGCCGCGGTGTGCATCCAGCTCCGGCTGATCTGCAACATGCTCGACGGAATGGTCGCGGTCGAGGGAAAAACCCGCTCCGCCGTGGGCGAACTCTACAACGAATTCCCCGACCGAATCAGCGACGCCGCGACCATCATCGGGGCCGGTTACGCGGCGGGCGGCTGGGTGGTGGGCGGATTCGTCGCCGCGTTGCTGGCCGTCCTTACCGCCTACGTCCGCGCGCTGGGCAAAGCGGCCGGGGCGGGGAGCGAGTTCTGTGGGCCGATGGCCAAGCCGCACCGCATGGCGCTGCTCACGGTCGTGTGTGTTCTCGCGGCCGTGCTCCCGCCGGCTCTTTCGCCACGCGTCCAGATCAGCGGCACCGACTATGGACTCATGGCCCTCGCGGTGATGCTGATCGGCCTGGGCTCGATCATCACCTGCGTCCGCCGCCTGTCCCGAATCGCAAAGACGCTGCGTGCCGGCCCGTTGCCCGGAGCGACTTCATGAACCTCCGCGAGTTTTATTTCGATCCCGCCAACGCGTTCGCCAGCCCCGTCACGCTCTGGATCTCGCTCGCGGTCGCCACGGCCCTGGTGCTCGCGCCCCTCCTCACGCTCGCCCTCGCCAAAGCCGGGCGGCTGAACCCCGCCACCCGCAAGGACGTCCTCGTCCGCACCGCGACCTGGGCCGTCATCGTGCCCGCCGTCCTGGGTCCGATCTTGCTCGGGCGGGGCCCGATAGTGCTCATGGTGGCCACAGTGTCCCTCCTGTGTTACGGCGAATACGCGCGGGCCATCGGGCTCTTCCGCGAGCGGCTCTTGAGCGGTCTTGTCGTCCTGGCAATACTCGTCCTCGCCTTCGCCAACGCCGATCTCTACTACCGGCTTTTCGTGGCCATGACACCGCTGACGATGGTCGCCTTGGCCACCGGCGCCGTTTTGCGCGACTCACCCGCCGGATACATCCAGCGCGTGGCCCTCGCCCTCATGGGTTTTCTCCTCCTGGGTGCCGGCCTGGGACATCTGGGCCTCTTTACCGCCTTCCCCAACTTCCGCCCGCTTCTGTGCGTGCTGGTCCTGTGCGTCCAAGCCAACGACATCTTCGCGTATTGCTGCGGCAAGGCCTTTGGCCGCCGTCACCTCTTCCCCAACACCAGCCCCAACAAGACGCTCGGCGGCCACCTGGGCGCACTCGCGCTCACCGCGCCGCTCGCGGCGTGGCTGCTCTCGGTGGCGCTCGCCGGCACCCCCGCCGGCAACATCTGGCACTGCATTGCGCTCGGCGTCATCATCTCTATCGGCGGACAACTGGGCGACCTCGTCCTCGGGTCCATCAAACGCGACGTCGGCATCAAGGACATGTCGGCGATGCTGCCCGGCCACGGCGGCATTCTCGATCGTTTCAACAGCATGATGCTCGTCGCCCCCGCGGCGTACCACTACCTCGCCGCCGTCAACGGCTCTCCCGAAACGGCCGCCCACCCGCTTCTGAATCTGCTCCGAAACTGAACGTAGCCCCGTGGACCCCTTCACCTACAAGCCCGCCTCCGACCACTGCCTCACCGAGGCGGAGCGCGTTCAGAGCGTGCAGCGCGAGCCCGGACTGGTCGGGGTGATCGGCCGGCGGCTGGCCTGCGCCACGCTCGACGTTTACTTCGCCCTGTACCACCGTCTCACCATCACCGGGCGCATCAACATTCCGGGCACGCTCCCGTTCGTGATGGTCGCCAATCACGAGAGCCACCTCGATGCCATGATCCTGGCCGCCGCGGTTCCCCGTCCGCTCCGCCACCGCGTCTACCCGGTGGCCGCCGCCGATGTCTTTTTTACCAGCCTCCCCGCCGCGACCCTCACCACGCTTTTTGTGAACGCGCTCCCCATCCACCGCAAGAAGGTACCCGCACGGGCCATGGCCGACCTGCGGCACAAACTCGTGAACGAGCCGTGCGGACTGATCCTCTTCCCCGAGGGCGCCCGCACCCGCGACGGTGCCCTGCTGAAGTTCAAGCCGGGCATCGGGATGCTCGTCGCGCAGACGCCGGTCAAGGTCGTCCCCTGCTGGATCGAAGGGGCGTTCGAGGCCCTCGGCGCCGATACCAAGTTTCCCAAACCGACCCGGTTGTCGCTGAACATCGGCCCGCCGCTCGACTTTGAGCATGTATCGAGCGACCGCGAGGGCTGGGAGCAGATCGCCTCGGAGATTCGGGGCGCGGTCGAACGGCTCGGGCGAGATTGACGCTTCCGGCGGTGCGGATGGACGCGCGTTTGAGTAAAGGCAGTCGAACGGCAGGCCCCGAACGTCGCGGGTACCGCCCCGCGAAATTGACGGGTTGCCGGGTCGAAATACCCCTTCCCTGAAGGCCGAAAATCCGGTACACTGTCCAACCATGGCCCAACGCCGCGGCTTCACCCTGATCGAGCTCCTCGTCGTCATCGCGATTATCGCGCTCCTCATCGGGCTGCTCCTCCCCGCGCTGGCCAAAGGGCGAGAGGCCGCCCGCCAGACGATCTGCCTGAGCAACCAACGTCAGATCGGCATGGCGCTCTCGGCCTACGCCAGCACCTACAAGGAGTGGACGCCCCGCGAAAGCGGAACCAGCGAGAGCATCAGCGGCCCGCAGGTTCCCGCATATCGCGGTGCGAACCGCAACCTCGCGTGGGCCTTCAACCTCCGGCCTTTCATCGACCAGCGGGCTTCATCAAGCACCGCCGATGGCGGTTTGGGCGATCAATACCGCGATGCCCCGTACTACCGCGATCCGTCCCGCAAGAAGGATCCGCACAACATCCATTACGTCAACAACGGGCTGCGATTCACGCGGGCCGGCCAGATCGATCCGAACGTCTCAAAAAGCCCCGCCGTGCTCCACCGCTACCCGCGTCCGTACGACACCATGTTTCTCACCTGCTTTATCGACGACCCGCAGGGCCTGCGCTGGGGCAGTTGGTACGCGCCGGGAAACTCCGAGGTCCAGATTGCCATCTACTACGACATGTGGCGCACCAGCAATGTGAACGGGGTCGGCGGGTCGTCCCCCGAAACCTACCAGCGCATCGCCAAGAACCGCCACGGGCGCGGGGCCAACGCCGTCTTCCTCGACGGCCATGCCGTGCTCCGTTCCGCCGAAGACCTCACCACCGTCGCGAACTGGGACGATGGCGATTACCGCCTGCGCGACCGATAAGCCGACCGGTGAGGTGGGGCGGCACCCGCTTTCCGAACGATCGGCGGATGGGGCGAATGTCAGCGCCGCACCCCCATCCCACCGCCTGCGTCATCGGGCCTGCCGAGTTTCATCCAATCGTCCCAGGCGCTCCCGGGCCTTCGCTGTCCGATCGTGCGCCGGCCCCAGCGTCTTCTCAAGCACTTCAAGACTCTCCGTCAGTTCCAGACGGGCCCGCTCGGTCTGCCCCGCCTCGCGCAAACAATCTCCGTAGTTGTTGCGAAAAATCGCCGAGAGGTAGTGGTCGTCGGGCAGGCGGGTTCGCGTCAGCACAATGAGTTCATCGAACTGTTCGACCGCCGCCGTCACGTTCCCCTGCTTCTGACGGAACATTGCGAGGTTGTTCATCGCAGCCCACGTCTCGGGGTCGTTCCCGCCCGCCGCGCTCCGCCGCAGGTCCACGACCTTCCGATACCACGTCTCCGCTTCGGCGGCCCGCCCCGTGTCCTCCGCGACATACCCCAGCGCGTTCATCAGGATCAGCATCTTCGTGTGCGATTCTCCCAGTGTGTCTTTCCAGACGGCGTAGGCCTCGCGCAGCAGCGGTTCGGCCTTCGCGTGCTCGTCCGCAACGACATACGCCTGGCCCAGGTTCATGGCGGCGGTCATCGTCGACGGATGCTTCGCGCCGAAGACCCTCCGCCGAGCCGCGAGGCCCTCCTCGAAGATGTGCAGCGCCTCACCCAGCCTCCCGGCCCGCTGGTGCGCGGCCCCCAGGCCATTGAACGCGGAGAGCGTGTCCGGATGGTCCGGGCCCAGCACGCGCATGCGGAGCGTGGCCGCCTTGTCGAGCATCGCGACCGCCTCGTCCAATTTCCCGCGATCCTTCAATACGACGCCCAGGTTCGCGTACATCGTCATCACTTCGCGCCGGGTTTCGCCCAGCAGCGGGACGCACGCCGCCAGCGCCGACCGGTACAGGACTTCGGCCTCGGGCATGTTCCCGGACTCGTGCATCACCCGCCCCAGTTCCGACCCCGCGATCAGGTTCTCCGGGTCGTCGGCCCCGTATACCCGGGCGCCCGTCTCGATGACCGATCTCATCAACTCCTCCGCCTCGGGGTACATGCCTCGATCCGTGAGGATTCCGGCGAGGTTGCGCCGGGCCGCCAGCGTGCCGCGCGCCTCGCTGCCACCCAGCCGCTCGTTGAGCGCCAGCACGCTCACATACTGCGCGTGCGCGTCCTCCAACCGGCCGATGCCGCGGAGCGTTCTCCCCAGCGTGTCCCGCAGCGCCGCCTCGGTCCGCGGTTTCGAGCCGAATCGGCGGTCGATATCCACCGCCGCCCGGTCCACGATCTCCGAGATCGTCGGCTCTTCACCCAGCGCGTTCTCGGGATCGATCGCGGCGAACATCCCCGATAGAAACTCGTTGATCTCCGCCGCGGTCTCCGCTTCCTCCCTTGCCCGTGTCGATTCCCGCACCGCCAGCGCCCGCCCCCGCGTCGCCTCCACGGCCTGCCACGCCGTGGCCAGAATGCCCGCAACCAGGATCAACCCCGCGATCCCCATCGCCATCACCAGGCCCCGACGCCGCTTCGCGAACTTGCGGATCTGATAGATCGCCGTCGGCGGTCGCGCCCGGATGGGTTCGTCGCGCAGAAATCGCTCCAGGTCGTCCCGCAAGTCGGCCGCCGATTGATAACGCGCTCCGGGCGCACGCTCTAACGCTTTCGCCACGATCGTGTCAAGGTCGCCTTTCAGTTTCGGGGCCGCCCGCGCCAGCCGCGCCGGCTCCTCCTCGTCGATCAGCCGCACGGCTTCCGGCACCGTCTTGTTCGACAAGTCCCGGGGCCACTTCCCCGTCAGAATCTCGAAGAGGATGATCCCCAGCGTGTACACGTCCGAGCGCACGTCAATCAGTTCCACCCGGCCGGAGACCTGCTCGGGACTCATGTATGGCAGCGTGCCCACCAATTGGCCCGCGACCGTCGCCAAGGTAACCGCGCCCCCCGCCCCGCCGCCCGCCGCATCCGCCGTCGCGCGGGCGACACCAAAGTCCAGAATCTTGGGCGAACCCGCCGCGGTCACCAAGATGTTGGCCGGCTTCAGATCGCGATGGATGATGCCGCGTTGGTGGGCATGCGCCACCCCAGTGCACACGTCCATGAACAACCGAATACGGGCTTCGATGGGCTGGTCGGCGGCCCAGTCCGAAAGTGTCCGGCCCTCGACGTACTCCATGGCCAGGAACGGCTCCGCGCCCGACCCGCGATCCACCGTTCCGGCATCAAAGATCTGGGCGATCGCCGGATCGGCGAACTGGGCCAGCACCCGCGACTCAAACTCGAACCGCCGAACCATCGCCGGCGTCACCAGCCCGGCCCGGATCACCTTCAGAGCAACCAGCCTCTTCGGTCGGTCCTGCTCCGCCAGATGAACCACCCCCATGCCCCCTTCACCCAGCACCCGGATCAGCCGGTACCGGCCGAATTGACCCGCTTCCAACGCTGGCGGGCGCTGGTCGGTCCGTTCCTCGGCGCCCGGGCCGGTCGCGGCGCCGGGGGCGAGCGTCGCCGATTCCCGCAGTGCCAGCAGCCGCCGAACCGCACCCGCGAGCTCCGTACCGCTCCCCGCCCGCGCGCCCAAGAACGCGGCCCGGGCCTCGACCGGCATCGCGAGTGCCAATCTGACAAGTTCCGCCGCGTGCTGATGGATGTGCGTGTCCAAGCCGGTGGAGGGTAACCGATCGCGTCACCCATGCCAGCCAAACACGCAGAATGGGTCGGTCGGTTCGAGTTCCGATTCCATCTGGACCGGTCGGAACGAACAATCGGTGCAACGCCCCGTCCGAAATCACTAAACTAACGGCGTGGCACACGAC
>CAZJXA010000090.1:0-10124 GCA_964549785.1 uncultured Phycisphaeraceae bacterium
CGACCACAAGCCCCCCGCCCGACGCCAACCCAGGCAGATCGGGCGACGCCAGCGGATTCCGCAAAAGCGCCTGCAAAAGCACACCGGCGAGCGCAAGCCCGGCCCCCACCACTCCCGCGGCAATCACCCGAAAACCCCGGATCGCAAGCACATCGGTTCCCGGCCAGCCCCAGCCGGTGGGGCCAGAACACATCGCCAAGATCACGATAACGCCGCACCCGACCACCAGAACCATCCACCACATCGCCCCCCAGGAACGGCGTATCAATCCCGGGATGGCGACGACGGGGGGCACGTGCCCACAGGCTATCGCGACGGCGTCTCGGTCGCGCGGGCACCAAATGGAGAAGATGCCGACCTCGCCGCGTAGCATTGGCCCCAATCTGAACGGAGAACGGCCCTTGGCTCAGAAGTCTTTTCGGTGCAAACTCGTGACCCCCACCGCCGCCCTCGTCGATGACCCGGTGGTCTACGCCTCGGTCCCCGCTTCCGACGGCCTGATGGGCTTCCTCCCCGGTCGCGCCCCCATCCTGGCCCGCTTGGGCACCGGCGAACTCAAACTCGACTTCGCGGACACCGACAAGGGCGCTGGCGGCAGCCGCGTCTTCGTGGTCAGCGGCGGCATCGTGCGGATGGAAGCCGACAAAATGACGATCTTGGCGGAACAGGCGATCGCGGCAGAAAATATCTCACCATCAACGGCGGAAGGTGATCTGCGGACCGCCAAAACACCCGCTGAGACAGAGTTTGCAAAGGCGAAGTTGAAGGCCGCGAGGACCGGCGGCGGCATCTGACGCAGAGAACCTATCGCCTCCGGCTTGTCGCCCGGTCCATCTCGCGTTTAGCCTCCCGGGTGGCGATGGATTCGCGCCGGTCGTGCTTGGTTTTTCCCTTGCCCAAGCCGATGAGCAATTTGGCATAGCCGTTCTTGAAGTACAGCTTCAGCGGGACAATGGTCATCCCCTTCACCTGAACCTGACGGAAAAGTTTCAAGATCTGCTGCTTATGTGCCAGCAACCCACGCGGGCGAACCGGTTTGTGGCCCATGGCCGCGGCGGGGCCATAATCGCCGATCAGCACGTTGTAGAGTTCAATCTGTGGCGGGTTGTCCTGGACGCGGACGTACCCCTCGGCCAAGGAAATCAGGCTCTGACGGACCGCCTTGACCTCCGACCCCTTCAAAATAATCCCCACCTCGATCTCGTCTGAGATCGCGTAGTCAAAGCGGGCACGACGATTCTCGATGGTGGGGCCGTCCGGTTTGTCTTTCTTCTTGGCCATGGCGCTGTAGAGACGGAGCGAAGTATCGGGGTTCACGCGAAGCACAAGGCAGTTCGCAGTTCTCAATCGTGAGTCGTGACGGCTATCTGGATGCGAACGTTCCTTTGGCCTTCCCCCGATGCCCGGCACCTCGCTCCCTCACGACTCCAAGCGAACCCGGTTGGAGATCATGCCGATCCCGCTCACCTCCACCTCGACGGTATCCCCATCTTTGAGGTAGATCGGCGGCGTGCGGGCAAACCCGACGCCGCTCGGGGTTCCGGTTAGGATCAACGTCCCCGGAAGCAGCGTGGTGCCGCGGCTGATTTCTTGAACCAAGGTCGCGACCGAGAAAATCATGTCCGAGGTGGGCGTGTCCTGCATCAGCGTCCCATTGACCCGGCACTTCAAAGTGAGCGCCTGTGGGTCGGGAATCTGGGCCGCAGGGACGACGCCGGGGCCGATCGGGCAGAACGTGTCGAAACTCTTGCCGCGATTGAACTGCCCGCCCGAGCCATCTTTCTGCCACCACCGCGCCGAGACGTCGTTGGCCGCAACGTATCCGAGCACGCACTTCAGAGAGTCCGCGAGCGAGACGTCGCGCACGAATGCGCCCGACGGCTGCCAGCCGATGATGACGCCCAGTTCCGCCTCAAAATCGACCTGGTCGCGATCCTGGCACACCCTGGGGATCACAATGTCGTCGCCCGAGCGGATCGCGGCAAACGGGTTCTTCGTGAACAGCATCGGACGTTCCGGCGGCGCCTTGCCCTGCTCCCGGGCGTGCGCGGCATAATTCTGCCCGACCCCGATGATGTGCCGGATGGGTACCTCGCCCGTGGGAGTGCTGGTCGAGAGGCCAAACGGTGTGCGGGTGAGGATCATGATTCGCGCAACCAGGCAATACACAGACCTGAGGACCGAGGACTCTTTGCTTTCATCTTCCGCCAGCGACTGATTGCCCAATCCCCGGCGCCTTTTACCGGTTCTCCATCCCCGCCTTCACATGGATAGTGGCCGGGATGGTCGCCATGGTGTGCAGCCCGGGCGGGGCCTTCAAGATTCGCGGGATGGCGTTGATCACAATCGCCGAAGTTGCGATGTCGCCGTGCACCCCGCCCGGAATCACCATGTCCAAGGGCGGTTCTCCCTCAACCACAATCCGGTCGTGCGGGTCCTTCTGACCTACGGCGGCCTGAAACTCAAGGTGAAGCACGCAGCGCTCGTCATAATACCCACGGGCTACCTGGCGAACCCCCGAAACCCTGCCGCGCGGAATCGTGCCCAGCCCGCACACCAGGTCGCGATCCGCCTTGACAGGGCCGATGTCCTCTTCCCACCGTTCCAGCGGTAGCCCGACATAGTGCGCGATAAAGTGCAGGCTTTCACCAAGGCCGACGTGCCGCAACGTGCCCTCGCGCACCCGCGCTGCAAACTGCTCGTCGTCCAGCCCTGCCCCGATCTTCTTCTGAAACGGGATGCGCCGCGCAGAAGCGTCCTGGATCCGGTAGCACGCGATCCCGCGAACGCTCTTGCTGACGCACGTCAGGAAGGCGGGGAGCGCGTCCATCAGGAAGCCGGGGTTGACCCCCGTGCCCAGCAGTCGGCCGCCGTAACGCTTGGCAAGTTCGTCGAGTTCTTCGGCCAGCGCCACGTGCCGCAACCACGGGTACACGAGTTCCTCGCACGTACTCACAATGGCCTTGCCCTGCCGAAGAAGGTCGCGGAACGTCTGCACGCACGACCGCAGATCGCTCGCCGTGCTCACGATCGCGCAGTCCACCTGGTCCCATTCCTGAACATCCGCAAGCGTCGGAACGATCCGGACGTTCGGGCCAGATCCGGGCACGAAGTTGGCGAGCGGCTGGCCCGCCAGCGTGGGCGCGGGGTCCACCGCGGCGACCACATGCCCGAGGTCGCGTTCAACAAGATCGCTGAGGATGCGCTGGCCCAAGGGGCCGACGCCGACGTGGAGGATTCGCTTCATAGGGGGAGGAGGTTAGGTGCGGCGGCGATTGCGGGCCGCGTCAATCGCCTTGCATCCGCCAGAGCCGCCGGATCGCGGACAGCAACTTGTCGATCTTGACGGGTTCAATGCCCCGAGTCTCCAGCACGTGCTTCGCCAAGGCCACACCGGCCTCGCCCTCCTCGAAGACGACCGCGCTGGCACCGGCGAGGAACAACCCATCGCGCTCGGCGAGGTAGCGGGCCCGCACGGTGATCTCCATCGCCGGGTTCAACTCACGAGCCGTCCGCACCAAAGCGGCCCGTCCTTCGTCCCGCGGCAGGGCCACAATAAGGTGAGTGGCCCGGCCGATGCCGGCCTGTTCCAGAACGTCGCGACGTGTGCCGTCCCCATAGATGGCCGGATGCCCCGACTTGTTGAGGGCCGCGATGGTTTCGATGTTCATGTCGATGACCACCGTTTCCAACCCGCCGTCGCGAAGCAGTGCATCCACCACCCGGCCCACCGGGCCGTACCCCACGATGACCGCGAGCGGCCGCTCCGAGCCCGCGATCGTGGTTCGGGCCGACGCGTTGATCGCCCGCGTGCGGCGGTCGTGGAGGCTGTTTAACTTCTTCCACAACCAGGGCCAGCGCTGGATGCCGCGTTCGATCCCGTCGAGCGAGCGAAAGAGAATGGGGTTAAGGGTGATCGAGATCATGGCCGTCGCAACCAGCAAGTGCATGCCCTCTTCGGGCATCAGGTTGCTCTCTCGCGCGACCTGCGCGAGGATGAACGAGAACTCTCCGATCTGGGCAAGACCGATAGCAACGGTGAGCGCGGTGCGGGCGGGATACCCCCGGAGCGCCACGATCACTATGGCCGCGAGAGGTTTGAGCACCAGCACAATGGTGAGGCCCGCGGCGACGAGGCCGGGGTGCGCGATCACGAACCCCGGATCGAAGAGCATGCCCACCGACACAAAGAACAGAACCGCGAACGCATCCCGCATCGGGAGTGCATCGGCTGCGGCCTGATGGCTGGCGGGCGACTGGGCGACCACCATCCCGGCCAGGAACGCGCCGAGCGCTACCGAAGCCCCGAAAAGCATCGCCGAGCCGACCGCGATCGCGACCGAAAGAACGAGAACGGTGAGCGTGAACAACTCGGCGGAGCGAAGTTTGGCGACTTGATGCAGAACCCAAGGGACGACCCGTGACCCGCCCAGGAGCACGACGGCAACCATCGCGACAAGCTTGAGCATCGCCCACCCGACACCGATCAGCCCCGAGAACTGGCCCGCCGCTTCGGGAACGACGGTGGGATCAAGCGCGCTCGGATCAATCGGGGCCGGGTCGACCGCGAAAATGGGGACCATCACCAGCGCCAGAACGATGAGGATGTCTTCGACGATCAGCCAGCCAACCGCGACGTGGCCGTGGATCGTGTTCAGCATCTTGCGGTCCATGAGCACGCGCAACAGCACCACGGTGCTCGCGACCGCCATCGCCATCCCAAGGACCAGCCCGGACTTCAGCGGCCAGCCGAAGAAATGAAAGATTCCCATGGTCGCCAGTATCGCCGCAAGGCTCTGACCGATGGCTCCGGGGATGGCAACCCCTTTGACCGCGACCAGATCCTTCACGTGGAAGTGAAGCCCGACGCCGAACATCAAAAGAATGACGCCGACCTCGGCGAGCTGCTGCGCCAAGTCAACATCGCCCGTGAACCCGGGCGTGTACGGCCCGATGACCACGCCCGCCAGCAGATAGCCGACGATGGGGGATAACCCGAGTTTCTGCGTGACGAGCCCCAATACCCACGCGGCGGCGAAGGCCGCCGCGATTGTGGTGAGGAGCGGCAGGTTCTCGATCGAAGCGCCGAGCAGGATCATCGAGTGTTCACGCATTACCGGAGTCTACTGCCCGCGATCTTGAGAAACCGTGACCCCAGCCGGCCTGAGCAAACTCGGAGGTCTCGGACCCGCCTGCTTCGCCGGTGCCGCCCGTGCTGCATCTTCAATCCGTTTCCGTGCCTCATCTATTCCGACAAGCCATGAAACCGCAAACCGCACTCGCCGACCGCACTTTTCACTTCTATCCTTCGACCCCTGAGGCAGACCACCGCCGTCCGGGAACTGTTCGGTTTCCCTATCGGAACCCTGATTTGACCTCGCCCGACACGCCATTTCGACTTCCTGTCTTCCGCCTCCTCGGCGGGCTCGTGGCGCTAAACACCTTGGGGACGGTTGCAGGTTGGATGTTCTCGCCGGCGAGCGGCGAAGCCGCGACGTCGGCCAACGCCCCCGTGGTTGCGCCAGTCATCGCATGGTCCGCGAGCCTGGTCGGGGCGGTTGCTGGGGTTGTACTTCTCAATCTGATCGCCACCCGCCCCGATCGCTTCGCCCTCGGTTTTATGGCGGCATCCGCGTCTCGCATGGCGGTCGGCGTGGTTCTCTGCTACGCGGCCGCCAATGCGTTGGCTCTGCGCGGTCCGACCGTCTGGTATTGTTTCCTAGCGGCCGCCTTGGTCTGCCTGATCTTTGAGACTGCGTGGGCGCTTCGTGTGAACTCACGCTTGGCGGCCTCTTTTCTCGCTGCCGCCACTCTGTCCGCCCCGTCCGGAGTTGTTCCATGAGTTTTCATGTGCTCGCGGCCGATCCGGTCGGCCACGTCATCAACCACAAGTTCGTTACCGACGGCGCCACTTGGCTCTGGTCTGCCCACATGGGGAATCTCGTGATCGCGGGGCTCATCACCGTCGCAATCCTGTGGTGGGCGTCGAAGCACATCGGCACCGGCCCCACCACCGAGGGCACCGATCGCTTCATCACCAAGCGGCCCTTCGCCCACCTGATCGAGGTCATCTGCACCTACTTGCGGGATGACACCGTCCGCCCGCTCCTGGGGGCCCGGACCGACAAGTTCATGCCGTACTTGTGGACGCTCTTCTTCTTCATCCTGGTGAACAACTTGCTCGGGCTTGTTCCCATCCTCGACGTGCTGCACCTGATCAGCCCCGAATGGCGGGCCAATCACGTCGCGCCCTTCGGCGGCACCGCGACGCAGAACATCTACGTGACGGCGTGCCTCGCGTTGCTTTCGGCCGTGGTCATCAACTTCGCGGGCATCAAAGAACTGGGCGTCGGCGGCTATCTCAAGCACCTCACGGCCGAGACGCCCTGGTATCTCTGGCCCCTGATGGTGCCCATCGAGATTGTCGGGACGATCATCAAGCCCGTGGCTCTGGCGATTCGTCTCTTTGCGAACATGACGGCCGGGCACATTCTGATGGCGGTGTTGTTCGGGTTCGCGGGCCTCGGCATCTCGATGCTCACGGGCGACTCCAAGGGCGGGCCGATCCTCGGCGGCGGCGTCGCGGCGGTCTCGACGGTTGCCGCGGTGGCGATCTACTTCCTTGAGTTGTTCGTCGCCTTTCTCCAGGCGTTTGTGTTCGTCTTCCTGACGACCGTCTTTATCTCACAACTCTCCCATCACGGTGAGCACGAGCACCATGAAGGCCACGGCCACGAGCACGCCCACGCGTGAATAACGGGTCGCATGTTCCGGGTGGGCGTCGTCCCGCCCCGATTTGAAGTGTTTCTCGTGTTGCACGTTTGAAAGGGATCCCTCGATGAAGTTCGGCACACTCGCTTTTCTCGGAACCGCCGCCCTCGCGGCCATCACCCAGTCCGCCTTCGCCCAGGGCGTTGTGAACCCGGACACCCTGGTGGTCGACACTACCGGCAAGGGTCTCGCGGCCATCGGCGCGGGCCTGGCCGTCATCGGTGGCGGCATCGGCATCGGCCTCATCGGTAAAGGTGCGGTTGAGTCGATCGCCCGTCAGCCCGAGGCTAAGGGCCCGATCGGCACGAACATGATTCTGGCAGCGGCGCTCGTCGAAGGTGCGACGTTGTTCGCGATCGTCGTCGGCCTCTTGGCCGCCCAGTAAGTCAATATCTCCCGACCCACCGGCCCACGGGGTCGGCGGGCCGGATTGCCCGCCTTCTTTTCGCTCCGCCCGTCTCTGGAGTTTTTCACGAATGCTCACGATCAACCGATCGAAACTGGCTCTTGTCGCCGCTGCCATGGCGTGGATGTTGAGTGCCTGCCCCGCTGCGGCGCAGGCACACAGCGCAGCACCGGCCGCCACTCAACCCTCCGCCCCCGCCCCGGGCGCGTTGGCAGGAGTTGGCGTTCAACCGATTGATTCACACGACACCGCCCACGCCGCCAGCGTTCCCCACGACGACCACTCTCACGAGAAGGCCAGTGTGATTCAGAAGCCCCCCCAGGCCATCGGCCCCGCGATCGTCACGCTCGTGGTCTTCGGCCTGTGCTTCGCGGTGCTCGCCACCAAGGTGTGGCCCAAGATCCTCGGCGGCCTCAAGGACCGCGAGAATAAGATCCGTGACGAAATCGAGTCGGCCGAGATGGCCCGCAAGCAGGCCGGTGAGGCCCTCGAGAGTTATCAGAAGAGCCTCGCGGACGCCCGGGTCGAGGCGGCCAGGGAGATCGCTTCCGCGCGGGCCCAGGCCCAGGCAATCTCCGCGGATTTGCGGGCCAAGGCCGAGATCGAACTCACCGCGATGCGTGAGCGGGCGATGAAGGACATCGAGAACGCCAAGCGGGCCGCGGTCTCCGAGATCTACGCGACCGCCACCAACACCGCCTCGGTGATGGCCGGAAAAATCCTGCGTCGGCAGATCAATGTCGGCGATCAGGCCCAGTTGGTCGAAGAAACCATGGGTCAGTTGCAGGGCATGGGGAACTGATCGGTCCGCACGGTACTCTCTTGGAGATTGATCATGCCCCTCATTGATTCTGAACCCAACGCCTTGGCCCAGGTCTACGCCCGCAGCCTGTTTGAACTGGTCGAAAAGGAGGGCGGCCGCAGCGCGGTCGAGGAGTCACTCGCCGAGATCGACGGGATTCTCGAGATCGCCCGCAACGACCCGCAGTTCAGCGAGTTCCTGGCGTCGCCCGCGGTTTCGGCCGCGGAACGCGAGAAAAGTCTTGGAACGATCCTCGGCGGCCGGGTTTCGGATCGGACTCTGAAGTTTCTTCTGGTCCTCAACCGCAAGGGACGACTCGGAAGCCTCATCCCCATCGCCACCGCGATGGATCACATCGCACAGGCGAAGTTCGGTCGCATCGAGGTCGACGTGTACACGGCCGTCCCGCTCGATGCGGACGGCCAGCAAGCCATCAAGGACCGCCTCTCGCGGGTACTCGGCAAGGATGTGGTCCTCCACCCCTATCTCGATCCCGGCATGATCGGCGGCGTGAAGCTGCAGATCGGCGACCAGTTGATCGACGGCTCCGTGGCAACCCAGTTGCGGGCGCTCCAGGACAGACTCGCGAACGAGGGCGCGGCGAACCTGCGGGCCAAAATGGGGCGGATGCTGGGCTGAGACCAGATCACTCGGCGGCTTGCAGATGGCGGAGAACCGATTTTAGAGGTACGGGGAGACAACGATGGGCAAGGCGAACATTTCATCGATCAACGTCAACGGCAAAAAGGTTCTCTGTCGCGTGGACTTTAACGTCCCGCTCGATGGAATCGAGATCACCGACGAACGCCGCATCAGCGAAGCCCTCCCCACGCTGAAAAGTGTGCTCGATCGCGGCGGAAGCCTCGTCCTGATGAGCCACCTCGGGCGGCCAGAGGGCAAAGGCTTCGAGCAAGAGTTCAGCCTGAAGCCGATCGCCGATCGTCTGGGGTCGCTCTTGGGGCGGCCGGTACTCTTCCCATCCCAGGACGCGACCGATGCCGCCGCTTCGGCGGCCGTCGCCGCGCTCAAGCCGGGCGAAGTCCTCCTCCTCGAGAATGTGCGGTTCGCGAAGGGCGAGAAAAAGGGTGAGGCCGAGTACGCAGCGAAACTCGCTGCCTACGGCGACATCTATGTGAACGATGCCTTCGGAACCGCCCACCGCGAGGACGGGAGCATGTTCGCCGTTCCCAACGCGATGAAGGGCAAACCCCGTGTCGCCGGTCTGCTCCTGGAAAAAGAACTGAAGTTTCTGGGCGATGCGATCGCCAAGCCCGCCAAGCCCTTCATCGTGGTGCTGGGCGGCGCCAAGGTTTCCGACAAGATCGGCGTGATCGAGAACCTGCTGCCCAAGGCCGATGCGATCATCATCGGCGGTGCGATGGCGTACACGTTCCTCAAGGCTCTCGGTCGCGACGTCGGCACGAGCAAGGTCGAGGAGGACAAGGTCGCCGAGGCGAAGCGTCTGATCGACCTGGCCGCAAAACTCAAGTGCGACCTGCACCTCCCGACCGACCACGTGTGCTCCGATTCGTTCAGCGAATCGGGTGATCTCGAAGTCTTCAAGGGCGACATCAAGCCCGGATTCATGGGCCTCGATATCGGGCCGGAAACCCAGGGCAGGTACGCCATGGTGCTCCGCAAAGCCAAGACCATCGTCTGGAACGGGCCGATGGGGGTCTTTGAGATGCGTCCCTTCTCGCAGGGCACGCAGTCTGTCGGCCGAGCCATCGCCGAAGCCACCAAGAACGGCGCGGTCAGCATCGTCGGCGGCGGTGATTCCGCCGCCGCCGTGGAGAAGTTCGGTTTCGCCGATCAGATGTCGCACGTCTCGACGGGCGGCGGGGCTTCGTTGGAAATGCTCTCGGGCAAGCCCTTCACAACGGTCGCGCTGCTGGACTGAATGTCCCCGTCACTTGGTTCGAGAAGAACCCGATCGGGTTGCTGGCTTCGCGGCAGCTTTCGCGGGCCCCGACTTTGCCGGCCCCGCCTTCGCTGCCTTGGCGGCGCTCGTTGAGGCCGATTCTGGTGCCGCCTTTGATCCCGATTTGGATTCCTGCTTCCCGGGTTTGGGCTCCGGTGTAGTCGGCTTGGTTTCGGCCTTGCTCTCTGAATTCGTTTCAGGCCTGCTATCCGGTTTGGCGTCCG
>CAZJXA010000090.1:10224-12032 GCA_964549785.1 uncultured Phycisphaeraceae bacterium
TCCGGTTTGGCGTCCGCCTTGGTCTCCGGCTTCGCCGCTGGTTCTGGCGCCGCTGGCTTGTCCGCGTCGGCCGACTTTTTGTACGCCTCGGAGCGATAGTCGGTCTGGTAGAACCCGGAGCCCTTAAAAATGACGGCGGCGCCGGTGCCGATGAGGCGTTCGAGCATCGCCTTGCCGCACTCCGGGCACTTCTTCAGCGGCTTGTCCTTCATGGACTGATAGTGCTCGAACTCGTGTTTGCAGGCGTTGCAGCGGTAGTCGTATGTCGGCATGGGGTGATCAAAGTGGCAAAGAGCCAGAGAAGCAGATAAGCAGAAAAAACAGCGTCGAACGAATCTCTTCCCGTCGCTTCCCTAGGGGGCGACGGCGACTTTCGCGGGACGCAGTACGCGATCACTCCCCGCGATCGAGAGAACGTACCCAGGTTGGAGCGTCTGCGCGACGTGGCCGGATTCCACGCCGTCCTTCGGCATCTGCATGATCGCCTCGTGACGGCCGGGTTGGAAAACCTCGCCCTCCACCGGGTTGATCATCGAGACTCCCTGCTGGGCGAGAACCTTGAGGAGTTCCTCGCGGATCACGCGGACCCCGCCCACAAACTGCTCGGTGGTGGTCTTCGCCGGGTCGAGTTGCAGGGCCAGTTCGAAATGGTCCAGCACATTCACGACGCCCCTGACGACCGACGAAACACCGTCCTGCTTCGCCGCGATCTCGTTCTGGATCGAGCGCCGCTGATAGTTCTGAAAGTCGGCGAGCGCACGCACGGCCCGCCCATTGGCCTCGGCGACCTGGGCCTCGAGTTCATCGACCTTGTTTTCCAGATCGACGATCTGCTGGATCTCGTCGGAATCGATGCGGTACTCGGGGGTATGGCCCGTTTCGTCGTCGCGGCCTTCATCGTTGGGCATGTTGTTTCTCCGGGATCCGAACACAAGGGATCATTCAAGTTAGCACCGTCAAGCAGGACTCCGCGTTACGGGTCAAGAAAACTCTTCACCTTTTTCCAGAACGATTGAGATTCCGGCGACACCCCGCTGACGCCCTCCGTCGCGGCGAACTCGCGGAGGAGGCGGTCCTGCTCCTTGTTCAGTTTACGCGGCGTCTCGATCTTGACGCCCACCACCAGGTCCCCCTTGTGGCGGTTGTCGCGCAGGTTCGGCAGCCCCGACCCGCTGATGCGGAAGACGCTCCCGTACTGCGTACCGACCGGTATCGTGAGCTTCGCCGTCCCCGCGAGCGTCGGAACGTCAAGTTCCGCCCCCAGCGCGGCTTGCGTGAAACTCAGCGGCAGTTCCAAGATCAGGTGGTCGTCCTGCCTCTGGAATACCTTGTGCGGCTTCACCCGCACCACCACGTGCAGGTCGCCCCGCGTTCCAGACCCGTTGGCCGAGACTTCCGGCGGCGGCGGTTCGCCCTCGCCCCCCACCCGCACCGCCTGCCCGTCGTGAACCCCGGCCGGAATCCGCACCGAGATCGTCCGCTTCTTGGGCACTCGCCCCTTGCCGCGGCAGTCGGCACAGAACTCCTTCACCACCTGCCCGCGCCCGCCGCACGCCGGGCATTTCACCACCATGCGGAACATCCCGCCCATCCCCGACTGCTGCACCTTGCCGTGCCCGCCGCAGGTCGTGCACTTGGTCGGCTTGAACCCGGCCTTGGCCCCCGACCCCGTGCAGGTCTCGCAGATATCAAGCCGGGTGAAATCAACTTCCCGCTCGGTTCCGGAAGCGACGTCCTCAAGCGTGAGCACCTGCTCGGTTTCAAGGTCGTAGCCACGAGCGGGAAGTTGATTTCACCCGGCTTGATAT
>CAZJXA010000091.1:0-2771 GCA_964549785.1 uncultured Phycisphaeraceae bacterium
GCACAGCATATCCGCCGGATGAGCCGCCGTAAATCACACATTTATCTCGGTCAATCCAGCCTTGCGCGGCCAAGTGGTCGGCGGCGCTGACGGCATCATCGACATCACAACCGCCCCAGTCCCCGTACAAGCGGCGCATGTAGTCGCGCCCATAGCCGGCGCTGCCGCGAAAGTTCAAGGCCAAGACCGCGTAGCCCCGTGTCGCCCAATATTGGATTTCCGGCTCGAAGCGCAAAAAGGCTTGGCTGGTCGGCCCGCCGTGGACATGCACGATTAGCGGGGGCAAACCGTCCGACTCGAAGCGGGCGCTGGCCGGGGGATAATAAATCCCGTAGACGGTTTCGCCGTCCGCGCCTTGCCATTCAATCGGCTGACCGACGCTCAACGCGCCGGACTCGAAAACCGGATGGAGGGCGCGGGCGTGGAGGGTCAGCGGATCCCCCGCCCACCCCGCCCGTACACTGCCCGCCACATGAGCGGCTGCAAGTCAGATCCATCCATCGAGCGCCACGAGGTCGGCGGTTTCAAGTTTCCGTTGGGTGTCTATCCCATCGAACCCATGACCCCCAAGGCCGGCTACCTCATGCACTTTGAGCCCGCCGACGGCGACGATTCCGACGGCGAGTGGGAAGAGTGGCCTGACCGGTATCTCTTTGACGCGGTTCTTCCGTCGGCCCGCGTGGAATCCTTTGTCACCCACCTCCTGGCGATGCTCCCCGCCCGCATCTACCCGATTCTCGACGTACTGGGGCGAGACGCTCATCGTGAGATCGACCCATACATCTCCTACGAACTCATCGGCCTCGACCGCGTGATGGACGCCGTGCGAAACTACCGCGATTTTTTCTTTGAGGACGGTCTGGTCGGGTTCGGAGTGATGAGCGAAGAGCCGTTTTTCTACATGTTCGTCGATGAACACAAAATTGTCACAATCCGGGCCGAACCAGCTTTGAAGGAACGAATCGAGCGTCTGCTCCACGCCTTTGATCTGGAGTCCTGCGAGGACGCCGCCGGGGCCGACGCCGCCGCCCACGAACACCGGAGTGTCCTTTTGACGGTTGAAGAACAGCCCGACCTTCTCTCCGGCGACGAGATCGTCGAGGAACTCAAGGACGACTGGAAACTCCTCCTTAACATCGACCCCGACACCAATGTCGATTCTGACGGCGCCGACCTCGGCGTCACCCCTTGGAGGTGCCTCGTCCGGTGCGAATGGCCGGACAAGCCCCCCAAGTACGCCGAGACCCTCCTGCACTCATCCTCGCTCCGCGAAACCGAGGAACTGGCGTTTGACGCCGCCGAAACTCTCCGCGACGCGAAATCCGAGCACTGGGAAGACGCCGTGATCGTGGCCGCCGACCGCCTCACCGAGGAGGAATTAAAGCCGCTCCTGGCGGAGTTCGCCGGGCGACGCCAGAAGGCAAAGTCGGCGCTCCCGCCCGGGGTCGTCGGTATCCGATGGATGTGAACAGATGCCCGTTGCCCGGCTGGCAGTCTGTCCGATGCTCACAAAAGTTGGAGGCAAAATCGAATTTCTTGGGTCCGGCGGTTTGCAACCTGACCTTTCCCTGATTATCTTCCCGGCTCGTTGGAACCGGAGCCCCCTCGCTCCCATACCGATGGGGACCGATCGATCACGCCGCCGACCCCGTTGGTGATGGGCCTCGCATCGGTCGGCGGTTTGATTCCGGGCTTCAGCGGCTAGCACGGCAAGCCCCGGGTTGCGGACCAAAGCCCGCCCCTCCGGTTTCTGATAGAGTGCCCGGGGCGACTTTCCCTTGGTACGCCCTGTTCGCCCCTGTGTGTATTCGCCCGCCGTCCCGAAATTGTTCTCGTCGCTGTTGGCGACAGATTCCCTGTGTTCTCAAATTGCGTCCCGCGGGTTTCTTGACGGTTTGCCGATGGAGATCATTTGATGATTCGGAATCGCCGTGCCATTCGTTCGCTCGTCGCCGCCGCTGGCCTGGTCAGCGGCTTCGTGGCCGCCTCCACCGCCCACGCACAGATCTTGGATCTGGATACCGCCGCCCCCACCGTCGCCCCCACCGTCGGGGCGACTGCGGCTGCTCAAATCGAACTGGCCGAGGGGCTGATCGCTGACCGCGAATTGATTCGAGCCAAGGGAATCCTCTCGGGTCTTCAGAGCAAAGCAGGCGGGATCGCGCTCTCCGATCGTGAGCGCAGCCGCGTTTTGGCGATGCTCGCCAATACCAATCGTCGAATCAAGGACATGAACCCCGTCGAGGTCAGCCTTCAGACCGCTGACGAGGCCCTTTCCCAACAGGACATCCGCACCGCCCTGACGCACGCGGAGGCCGTGATTGCCGCTCCGAAGGCCACGAACGAGCAGGTTGCCCACGCGCGAATCGTGATCGGGCACGCGGCCGCTCTGCGTGATGTAGTCGCTCCAACCATTCTCGCGACCCTCAGTGAAGGCTGTGAAGCGGTTGATGCGAATAACCTGACGCTGGCAAAAACCAGATTGGAAGCCGTGCTGCGGTCGGGTGTTATGCTCGATGCGGCCCAACAGGCCCGCCTCGAGGACGCTCAGATTCGGTTGGTCGACGCCCAGCGGCTCGCCAACCCCAATCTCGAGCCGACCCGCCGAATCGACGTTGGCATGATGCAGCCCGGCGTTGTCAAGCGCCGCACTCCGAAGCCACCGACGATGCCCGATGCTGCCCCCGCACCGATCGACACCCAACCGGCCCCGGCCCAACCGGCCCAGCAACCGGCCCAACAACCGGCCGCGCGGCCGCCGACCCCTCCTC
>CAZJXA010000091.1:2871-12021 GCA_964549785.1 uncultured Phycisphaeraceae bacterium
CAACCGGCCCAGCAACCGGCCCAACAACCGGCCGCGCGGCCGCCGACCCCTCCTCCAGCTCCATCCGCTGCCCCGTCGCCGTCGGTCGCCACCCAGCCGGTCGCCCAGCCAATGGCTCAGCCACCCGCTGCGACTCCACCGGCTTCGCCCAGCCAGCCGACGATCACCGATCCGGTTTCAACACCAGCGCCATCCATCTCCCAGCCCGAGGCCGTCCCGCAGGATGCGGTGGCCCAAGCGATGTACTTCGAGGCCCAAGCCCTCCTCGCGGAAGCCGACCAAGCGTTCGCCCAAGCCCGGTATAACGAGGCTGCGCGAAAGTACGATCGGTTGCAGCGTGAGTTTGCAGACCGCCTGTCCGAGGCGCAGCGTTCGCAGATCACCACCCGCATCGTGGAGGCACGGGCCCAACTGGGTGGAAACACTGGCGGCGTGCTGGGCGACATTACCGCCCAAAACACGGTCGCCAAGCAAGCCGCAGAGGCCGAGTTCGCCAACGACATGGAACTTTCCCGTCGGGCTCTTGAAAGCGGCGATATCGGCCGCGCCCGCGATCTGGCCTCGTCCGCAGGCCTGCGCATTAAGGGGGCCCGGCAATATTTCTCCGCCCCGGAACTCGAGGGGTATGACCAGCGTGTGAAAGACCTTCAAGCCGAGATCGCCGGTCGATCCGAGCAAATCTCTCAGGACGCCCTCACGAAGGCAGAGCAGGAGCGGGGCCGCGAAGCCGAACTTGCGTCGCGTGAGCAGCAGGCCACCAAGTCGCGCAAGATTGTCGAAGCCGTGGACCGGGTTCGGGCGCTGCAGTCCGAAAAGAAATACGAGGAAGCACTCGAAGTCACCGACAGCATCCTGTTCCTGGATCCTGTCAGCCCGACCGGCCTTCTGCTCAAGGTCATGCTTGAGGACATGATCATCTATCGCGATTTCTACGATATCCGCCGCCGCAAGAACCTTTCGTTCTCGAACGAAAGCCTCGATAACACAGAGGCGATGATCGCCACCCAGGACATCATCGAGTACCCGACAGATTGGCCCAAGATCAGTTACAATCGCGGCGAGCCCATTGCCTTCGCCGAAACCGAGGAAAACCGCCGCGTGCTCGCTACGCTCGACGGCAAACGAATTCCTGTCGACTTCACTGACACGCCTCTCTCCAGCGTTATGGCCTACCTCGAGACCGTGTCGCAACTCGAGATCGACGTCGATTGGTCCAGCTTGGAGCTCGTCGGGGTCAACCGGGAGACGCCCGTTACGCTCAACCTTTCCCGCGTCCAACTCCGGGCCGTCCTGGACCGCGTCTTGGAGAAAGCCAGCGTCGACGCGTCCAATGGTGCCGCGTGGACGATTTCCGACGGCGTCATCAACGTGGCCTCGCGTGAGGTGATCAACCGCAACAAGGCCCTCGTCGTCTACACCGTCCGCGACCTTCTGTTTGAGATCCCCAACTACGACAACGCGCCCGAGTTCGATCTCCAGACCGTGCTCCAGTCCGGTCAGGGTGGCGGCGGGCAGTCCCCGTTCCAGGAAGCCGACGAGGAGGATCAGGACCGCCGGACGCTCGAAGAGCGCACCGACGAACTCGTCGACATTCTCACCGCCAACGTCGATCAGGCCGGCTGGCAGGACAACGGCGGCGAGGTCGGTACGGTCCAGCGCTTCCAAGGCAACCTGATCGTCACCCAGACGCCGGCCAACCATCGCGCCATTCAAGGGCTGCTCTCGAAACTCCGCGAACAGCGGGCGTTGCAGGTCAACGTGGAAACCCGATTCCTCCTCGTCAGCACCAACTTCTTCGAGCAGATCGGCTTCGACCTCGACGTCTACTTCAACGGCGACAACAACCAGGTGCGGGCCGCCCGCGCCGCCAACCCGGCCGGGCAGATCCAGCCTTCCGACTTCTTCGATCCGAACACCGGCCGGATCACGCGCCGCTTTTCGCCGCCGGCCTTCGATTCCGACGGCGACGGTGAACTTGATCTCCAACCCTCTCAGGCTTCCACGCTTCCCTCTCCCCTCTCGGTCATCGGGGCCGGGCAGAACAGCCTCGGACTCGCGGAGAACCTCTCTGACACGACGTTTGCCTCCCGAGTCCTGGGCGCAGCTCCGGCATTGGGTATCGGCGGCCAATTCCTCGACGACATCCAGGTCGACTTCCTCATCAAGGCGACCCAGGCCGACACCCGCACCGTCAGCCTGACCGCCCCACGTCTTACCTTCATGAACGGCCAGCGTGCCAATATCTCCGTCGCTACGCAGGTGGCCTTCATCTCGGACCTCAACCCGGTCGTGAGCGAATCCGCGGTCGGCTTCGATCCCGATCTCCAGGTCGTTTCCGAGGGCGCGGTTTTAGACGTCGAGGGTGTGGTTTCGTCCGATCGTCGCTATGTGACACTGAACGTGCAGACGGCTATCTCGAAGATCGAAGGCTTCGGCAACATCCCCGTGACCGCCGTTGCCGGTGGCCAGTTGGTCAACTCCGCCGACACCCAGTCCTTCATCCAGACGCCCACCGTCACCGTCACGCAGGTCAATACAACCTCGGTCGTGCCAGATCAAGGCACCATCCTCCTCGGCGGTCAGCGTTTGATCACCGAGAGCGAGGTCGAAACCGGCGTACCCGTCCTGTCCAAGATTCCGATTATCAACCGCTTCTTCACCAACCGCACCGAGAGCCGCGAAGAGCAGACGCTCCTGATCCTCATCAAGCCCACCGTGCTGATCCAAAGCGAGCAGGAAGAGAAGAACTTCCCCGGACTTCTCGATTCCGTCCAGTTTTCCAACTGACCCGCTCTCAAAGGTTCCCGCTGTATCGCTCCCTGCCTTCACCCGGCCCGCGTCCCAGGCACGCGGGCCGGTTTTCTTGACGAATTTCTCAAGCGATCCGCATAAACCTCGACACGCTCATCACCCCGGCAAGAGGCCGCACCCATCGAGCCGCTATCATGGACCCGCTCGCCGCCCGGCGGGAACGACCCGGACGATTGCAACCGGTCGCATCCCAAGCCTCCCCTCGCGAATCAGGAGACCGCTTCCCATGCCCCCAGCCGATTCTCGAATCCGCGTGAAGCGTCAGGACAACATCACGCAGGTCGAGTTCGTCGACCGGAACATCCTCGACGAAGCCAACATCCAGATGATCGGCGAGGATATTTCGCGCCTGATCGACGCCGAGCAGAACCCCAAGCTGGTGATCAGTTTCGCCAACGTGGAGCACCTGTCTTCGGCCGCGTTGGGCACGCTCATCACGATCAATAACCGCATCCGTACCCGTTCCGGCCAGCTGCGGCTGGCGAACATCGACCCGCAGATCTACGAAGTTTTCGTCATCACCCGATTGAACAAACTCTTTCAGATTCACGAATCGGTGGACGACGCCGTCAAGAGCCTCGCCTAGCGCTCGGCGTGGTCGCCACGGTTCGGTGTGCTTGCCCTGATCCGGCGGCCTTGCCCTCTCCCAGCCTCTCCCGTCAATGACAGACGCCCATCCCACCCCCGACTCCGCGCGGCTGCTGGTCATTAACCAGCCGGGTCACATCGACCGCGCCCAAGACCAGATCGTCGCGGCCGCCGAGCGTCACCACTACCCGAAGGCCTCCATCTTCGCGTTGCGTCTCTCTCTTCAGGAGGCGGTCAGCAACGCCTTCCGTCACGGTCACAAAGATCTTCCACCCTCCACTCCCGTGGCCATCGAATACGACGTCGCCGACGCCCGAATCCGAGTCGCCATCCAGGACCAAGGGCCGGGCTTCGATCCGTCCTCGGTCCCCGATCCGACGCTGGAAACCAACCTCGAAATCCCCTCCGGCCGCGGCCTGTTCCTCATGAAGGCGTACATGGAATCGCTCACCTACAACGCGAGCGGCAACCGGCTTGAAATGGTCTACCGCCATCCGGGACACGAGCCGAACTAAAACTCGCCGTCCGCGTGAACTTTTCGCCGTCGTCCTCCGGTACATTCATGCGGAAGAAGCCGGTGCCATCGAGTGAACTCATCTTCCGCCGCGCCTGCGGACTAGAATCGCTCCGAACGAACCCCTAAGGAACACGCCATGAGCCTGACACTCCCGATTTACATGGACCACGCCGCCACCACCCCCTGCGATCCCGCGGTTGTCGACGCGATGGTTCCCGTGATGCTGACCAACTTCGGCAACCCGGGAAGCCGAAATCACCGGTTCGGTTGGGAAGCCGAAGCGGTTGTCGATACCGCTCGCGACCAAGTCGCCCAACTCCTCGGAGCCGACGAAAAAGAGATCATCTTCACTTCCGGCGCCACCGAGTCGAACAACCTGGCCATCAAGGGGGCGGCGTACATGTACGAGAAAGCCCCCGCCAACAGCGGCCGGCCGCGGGGCCACATCGTGACGTGCATTATCGAGCATAAGGCCGTTCTCGACCCTTGCAAGCGCCTGCAAAAAGAAGGGTTCGAGGTCACCTTTCTTGATCCGCCCGAGGATGGAGTGGTGACCGCGGAGCAGGTCCAGTCGGCCCTGCGTCCCGACACCATCCTGGTATCGATTATGTGGGCCAACAACGAGATCGGCACGATCAACGAGATCGAAAAAATCGGAGCGCTTTGCAAGGAGCGGTCGGTCCTCTTCCACACCGACGCGACCCAGGCCGTCGGCAAGATCCCCGTCAATGTCGAAACCGCGGGCGTCGATCTGCTGTCGCTATCGGGGCACAAGATTTACGGGCCCAAGGGGGTGGGTGCTCTCTATATCCGCCGCCGCAAGCCCCGCGTGCGCCTCCAAAGCCTCCAGGACGGCGGCGGTCAGGAGCGCGGCTTCCGCTCCGGAACGCTCAATACGTCCGGCATCGTGGGCCTCGGGAAGGCCTGCGCCGTCGCGATGGACCGGATGGAAGCGGAGAGCGTTCGCCTCACCGCCCTGCGCGAGCATATGGAACGCGAACTCACCGCTCGCCTCGATACTTCCAAACTCAACGGTCACCCGACGCGCCGCCTCCCGCACATCGCCAATATTTCGTTCGGCTTCGTCGAGGGCGAGGGCCTGATGATGGCGATCAAGGACATCGCATGCTCCAGCGGCTCCGCCTGCACCAGCGCCAGCCTCGAACCCAGTTACGTCCTCAAAGGCCTCGGGGTCGGCGATGAACTCGCCCACAGTTCTCTGCGGCTGAGCTTGGGACGCTCTACCACACGGGAACAGGTGGACTTCGCGATCGACAAGATCGTCTTCGCCGTGAAGCGGCTCCGCGAGATGAGCCCGCTCTACGACATGCACAAAGAAGGCATCGACCTCAGCAAGGTCGAGTGGGCGCACCACTGATGGCATTCCCCTTCCACCGCTTGGAAGCCAAGCGGCAAAATCCTGAACATCGCCAAGGATCCCTGTCTATGACACCCCATCATCCTGCTCCGCTCACACCGAGAAAAACAACCGCGCCAGGTGCCGAAGGTCTGGCGAACGCCACGATTTGCCTCCACGCTGATCCCCAAACGCCCTCCCATCTCAACCCCGCGGCACCGCCGCTCAATGGAACCCACTAATGGCTTACGGCCCCAAAATCATCGATCACTACGAGAACCCCCGCAACGTCGGTTCCTTCGGGAGCCAGGCCGAGATCAAGTCCCGGAAGGACGTCGGCGTCGGCCTCGTCGGCGCTCCCGAGTGTGGCGACGTCATGCAACTCCAGATCAAGGTCAACCCAACCACCGGGAAGATTGAAGACGCCAAGTTCAAGTGCTTCGGATGCGGCTCGGCCATCGCCTCTTCGTCCCTCGCCACCGAGTGGCTGAAGGGCCGCACCGTCGATGAGGCTCAGGAAATCAAGAACACGCAGATCGTTGAAGAACTCTCCCTACCGCCCGTGAAAATCCACTGTTCCGTGCTTGCTGAAGATGCTATCCGGGCCGCCCTCCAGGACTATCGCACCAAAAACGGAATCGTCGCCGAGGTCGGATCCCCCGCCCTCGTCTAAGACTCTTCACCCACCGAACACCCAACCCGCCTCACGCGTATTCTCTCCGGAAGGAGCCCATCCATGTCCACCATCGATACCCACGAACCCCACACGCACGCCTCCACTGACACCCAAGGCGTTCTCCTGACCCCAGAGGCGGCGAACCGCGTCCGCGACATCATTAAAGAGCAGGAACTCAATCCCGAGACCGTCCGCCTCCGCGTCGGCGTCAAGGGCGGCGGCTGTTCCGGCTTCTCGTACATTCTCGACCTCACCGAGTCGCAGAAAGACTCCGATGAATTGTTCGAGCGTCACGGGATCAAGGTGATCTGCGACCCCAAAAGCCTCCTCTACTTGAACGGCACGTCCGTCCACTTCAAGGACGAGATCATGCAGAGCGGCTTCGTTTTCGAGAATCCGAATGCCTCCGGCACCTGTGGCTGCGGCAGCAGTTTCCACGCCTAACTGCCCCGGCTTCATACCGCCGGGCTTCCCCGCGAAATTTGCTCTAAAAACGACTCTCCCGACCGCCCTGCTTGTGGGCGGTCTTTTTTTCGACTATCCTCTGGCAGGGACGTCCGAAAACGTCCCTCTTCCAACACCCCGCCGCGGCCCCAAACCATGAGCCAGATGTCCACCCCGCTCGAAACCGCCCACGGCTATTCGCCGCCCTCGGTCACCCAGTTCAGTGTCTTTCTCACCAACAAAGTCGGCAAACTCTTTGACTTGGTCGAAGCCTTCGACGGCTCCCCCACTCATATCTGCGCCCTGTCGGTGCACGAAGCGAGCGATCACGCGGTCGTCCGCATCATCACCACCTCCGCCGCCGAGGCCCGAGGCATACTCCGTAACCAAGGCCTCCCATTCAGTGAACGCGATGTTCTGGTCGTTGAACTCTCCGAGAAGAGAACGCTGAGCCACATGTGCCTCTGCCTCCTCGGAGCCGAACTCTCCATCCATTTCGCATACCCGCTGATGATGCCCGCCGGGAGTTGTTCCACCATCGCGCTGGCCGTCGATGACCTCACCCTGGGCGGCCAGATCCTCCGCCGTAAAGAGTTCCGGCTGTTGGGCGAGGCCGACCTGCAGCGGCATAACTGAATCCGGACCATGGCTTGCGTCCCGTCACGGAATACCCGGCCCGCTCACACGCCCCTTTCACCCGCCGTTCATGGTGTGGTCTCAGAATTCGGACATGAACGCGAGTCAATCGGGAGCGGTCTGGGCCGATGTGCTCCTGCGTGACCACCGGCCGCTTACGCAGGATCTGCGGGCCGATGTGTGCGTCATCGGTGCTGGCATCGCGGGCTTGCTGACGGCCGAGCGTCTCCACCGCGCCGGAAAATCCGTGGTTGTCCTTGACGCTCAGGCGGTCGCCGCCGGCGAGACGGCTCGCACGACCGCCCACGTCGTTAACGCACTCGACGACCGCTACACGCACCTCGAGCGGCTTCACGGCCACGACGGTGCCGTCTTGGCCGCGCAAAGCCATACCGCCGCGATCGATTCGCTCGAGCAACTCTCGGAAAGACTTTCCATCTCCTGCGATTGGAAACGCGTGCCCGGGTTCCTTATCGTGAACGCCGGACACGCTTCGGACAAGGACCGGCTCCTCACGGAAGAACTTGAGGCCGCCCGCCGCGCGGGCGTCGAAGTCACGCGCGTCGAGGTGTTGCCGTCGCCTTGGCCATCCGAAACCGGCGGAGCACTTCTGTTCCCCGGGCAAGGTCAGATGCATCCTCTCAAGCTGCTCGCCGGTGTCGCTGCTCATTTGGTGGGGGCGGGCGTCTCCATCCACCCCCACACACGCGTCGCCAAAATCCATTCGGGCCACCCCGCCGCGGTGGAGACCGAGCGCGGCCCCACAGTCACCGCCGACCATGTCGTGGTCGCCACCAACACGCCGATCCATACCCGGCTCGCCGTGCACACCAAGCAGTGCGGATATCAAACCTACGTTGTGGGATTCGAGGTTCCAAAAAACGTGTTTCCGGACGTCCTTTGGTGGGACGGACCTTGGGAAGGTGATCCCTCCTACCACTATGTCCGGCTGGCGCCGTCCGCCGCCGGCGACGGAACAGTGCTGATCGCCGGCGGCGAAGACCACAAGACCGGCCAAGGGCCCGACGGCGACGGCCCCTTCCGTCGCATCGAGGCTTGGACCCGATCGCGCTTCCCTGCGGTTGGGAATGTGAGCCACCGATGGTCGGGCGAGGTCATGGAGACGGCCGACGGTCTTGCCTTCATCGGGCCGAGCCCGATCTTGAGCGGCGGCTTCCGCAACGAATACCTGATCACCGGTGATTCGGGCAACGGGATAACCCACGCCGCCATCGCCGCGATCCTCTTGACCGACCTCATCTTTGATCGCCCCAACCCCTGGGCCGACCTCTACGACCCCGCCCGCAAAGTGGGCACCGGATCCATCAAAGAGTTCCTTTCGGAAAACCTGAACACCCTCCTCCAATACCGCGACTGGTTCAAAAAGGGCGACTTCGCCTCCGAAGGGCTCATCCCCCGCGGCAGCGGCGGCATCCTTGTTGAAGGCGTCCATCACACCGCCGTCTATAAAAACGAACACGGCATCTGCACGCGACTCAACGCCCGCTGCACCCATCTGGGCGGCTTGGTGCGCTGGAACGCGGTCGAAAAAACATGGGACTGCCCGTGCCACGCGTCCCGGTTCGCCGTATCCGGGGAGGTCATCCATGGCCCTGCCAATGCGACGCTCCGACCTTCCAATTAAACCAGAGAAATCCGAGCGACCCCGTCCACCGGCACCCAAGTCACCGGATTCCAACCGGGGCTCGCCGCAAAATCCCGGAGTGATCGGACGGTGTATAGTTGGGTCATCTGAAGGCCGCTCCGCTCGGAGCGGGCTTCCAAGGTGACCGACGCTTTTCATCTGCCCGAGTTGAAGCACCGGTTTTTCGATTTCGCACGGGCTCTGGTAGATGTAAGATGAAGATGTACGTTGGAAACTTGTCGTTTAATACTTCCGAGGCTCAGTTGCAGGCGTTGTTCGTGCCATTCGGCGCGGTCTCGTCCGCTTCTTTGGTCATGGACCGCGAGACGGGCCGTCCCCGCGGGTTTGGCTTCGTCGAGATGCCGAACGACGCCGAGGCCAAGGCGGCAATGGCCGCTCTCAGCGGTAAGAACGTCGATGGTCGCGATCTGACCGTCAACGAAGCCAAGCCGCGTGAAGCGGGCGGCGGTGGTGGT
>CAZJXA010000092.1:0-11697 GCA_964549785.1 uncultured Phycisphaeraceae bacterium
ACTGTACACGGTGCTGGTCGAAGGGGACGACATGACCGAGCCGGTGGCGGATGCGGCCCGCGGCATTCTCGACGGGCACGTCGTGCTGTCGCGAAAACTGGCTCAGCGAGGGCATTTTCCGGCGGTGGATGTGCTGGACTCGGTAAGCCGGGTCGCCCGAGAGGTGTGCGACAAAGAGCATCTCGAAGCCCAGCGATCACTGATCCGGTTGATCGCGCTGCACCGCGAGGTGGAAGACCTGGTGCAGATCGGAGCGTACGCGCGGGGAGTGAATCCGCTCACCGATGCGGCGATTGATCTTGCGCCCAAGGTCGCGGCGTTGTTGACCCAGGATTCCCAGGAGGCGACGGCCTTTCCAGTCTCCCGGGGGCGGCTGTTGGCGCTGGTGAAAGAAGCGACGGAGCTCGGTTCGCGTGCAGCGCCCAAGAAAACCAAGTAGGGATGGCAACGGGCGCGACGACGGGGCGACGGGAGTAATGCATGGGCCGTTTTCGGTTTCATCTCGAAGCGGTGTTGACGCAGCGGCGAGCAGCGGAGCGTGCCCACCAGGTCACGGTGTCACATATCGAGCGCGAAAAGATCGATCTGGAACGCACCATGCTGCAATGGAATGAGCAGTTGGTGATGGAGCGAACCGACCTACGGGAGCGACTCGACGGGGGCGGGACGGGCGGGCTGCGGCTCGCCCGCTTTCAGGCCAATGCCGCGCTGACGCTGGTCGCTCGGTTGCGTCAGGCATCGGTCCGCCTTGCCGGGGTCTACTCACGGTTAGAAACCGAGAGGAAGACACTCGCGGCGATGGCGGGCGGGCGTCAGGCGGTGGAAAAACTCCGAGCGTTGCATTTCGAGGAGTGGAAATCTCAACGCGAGCGGCGCGAGTGGTCCGATCAGGATGATCTGGCGTCGTGCGGATTCTCGCCCGAAGGCCCCCCGCAATCGGAGCCCGCATGAAAGCCATTTGGAACGCCCTCTCCATTCTCGCGGTTGCCAACATGATCGGGCTCGGGCTTATCGTGGGGTGGCTGTACACCTCGGATCGGTTGGATGCGACGCGCGCGAAAGAAATCCGGGAGACGTTCGCGATCACCCTCAGCGACTTCCGGTCGGGCCAACAAGCCGCAATCGAGGAGACGGAGGCCACGGAGGCCGCGCGGGTTGAGGCCGAGAAGGCGGCCAAGCCGCCCGTGACCGCCGCGGAACGCCTCGCGGCGCGGCTTGAAGCCACCGAACTTGACCGCGAGCGGGCGGAACGGCTCAAACGCGAAATTGCGGATCTCCAGCGGGGTCTGGCGGGGGAGCGCACCCGGCTTGATTCGGAATGGGTCGAACTCCGAGCGGCCCAGCAAGGGCACGCTGAGGAAGTCCGGTTGAACGAAGAGACCGTCGGTGGTTCCCAGTTTCAGAAGACGCTGGGGGTGTTGGGCAAACTGGAGGCCAAAGACGCTACGACGATCCTCACGGAGGTGTTGAACGGCACCGGATCCACCCCATCGGACGTTCCCCGATCAGCGGGTCCAAGCGGTGACCCAGTGGTGATGCCGTTGCCGGGGCGTGCACAGGTGCTTTCATATCTCGATGCGATGTCCGATAAGACGCGGACAGCGGTGATTGCCGAGTTCGTCAAGGACAATCCGCGATTGGCAGCGGAGTTGCTTGAAGGGCTGCGGGTCCGCGGCACATTCGCCGCGGTCTCCGCGGCCCGATGAAAACAGAACACTCCCTCCCCCATCTCGTTCGACTTTCCGAACCCCCTGCACCCGGGGCTGCCGTGATTGATCGCCAAGCGTCTGGAGCGGCGGCCTTTATGGACGTTCTGACCGCGGAACTTGCGCGCGTGAGGGTGGACCCACGGACAACGAGCGTCGATCGTGCTGACCCGCCCGCATTCGAGCATCAGCGATTGGAGCGACCGCGGGAATCAGGAAAGCCCAAAGCGGAAGTTGCGCCCACTGGCGCGGCTTTGGCCGGAGGACGCACGGTTGAGGGGCTTGACGACGTGGTCCGGGCCGAGTTGTGTCGCGACGAAACCTTGGCGCAGCGGGCCGCCGCAGAATTGTGCTTGGCGACCGATGCGAGCGTCCTGCCGGCCGATACTGGTGTCAGCGAGCGCGCAGGGCGGAGCGGCGAGCGGGCGTCCCACGCGGGACTAGCCGCGGGCGGGCCAACTGGGGATTCGCACTCGGCGCCGAGCCAGCGGACAACGTCTGATCACGTTGGCGGCGGATCGGCGGGTGCGACCGGCGCGATATCGGTTGCGGAACGCTCAACCGGCCACGCTGCGGCAACGTCTCGGCCCGAAAGCGCGGGCGGCGAAGCGCAGGCGATCAGTGGCGCGCGCGATACCCGCGGGGCGAACGCCTCTGCGGCGCGTCAGGGAAATGCAACCGCCACGGCGAACCCAAGCGGCCCTTCCTCACGCGTAACCGTTCGATCCGCTGTCGCGGAAGCAGCGGGTACCGGGAGCAACCAACCGGCGGGTGGATTCACGGGGGCGGCGGCGGGCCCGACGGTGCGGGCTCAGGGCGATTCGGCCCGATTGCTTGACCGGCTCTCCGGATCGGGAGCACGACCGGTGCTTTCGGCCGAGCCAATGCCCGCAGCGATGCAGGCGGGGCGTGCGATGGCGCAGGCAGTTCGCGACGGCGAAGGAGCGGTGACGCTGCGGCTGACGCCCGAAGCGCTCGGTCAGGTCACGATCCGGATGACAATTGAAAGCGGCGTTGTATCGGCGGTTATCGAGTGCGCCACCTCAGAAGGCCACGACGCATTGCAGGGCGGCACGGAGGCGTTGCGGGCGTCCATGGAATCGCGCGGGCTGAATGTCGGGACAATTGAATTGGTGCCGCTGCCACCAGCGGAAACAGCCGAAGATCCTTGGAATTCGGGCGCGTCCGGCGACGATGCGCGACGGCATGAGGGGGGCCGCGGACAGCCGGATCGCGAGCCTTCGGCAGAGCGTGATGACGAGCGGGGGGGTGGGAGTGAAACGCCGAGCGGGGACAACGACCTCTGGGCGAGCGGCGAAGGCGTTGCCGCTTCCGGGATGAACATTGATCCGATCTCGCTTCGATTGGAAGCGTGGGCCTAGGGGCCTCGAAAGGACTCGCAGTATGGATGCGATCAGTCAGTTAGCGGGCGGGACGCGCACGAGCACGACGGGTTCGGGGGGGCTAGGGTCGCTGTCGAGCGCGGATTTCACCAAGATTATCTTGGAAGAACTCAGCGCACAGGACCCGCTGCAACCCAACGACACCTCGGCGCTCCTCGAACAGATCGGGACGATCCGCCGGATCGAATCAGACACAAGTATTACCGACAAACTTTCGGCGCTGGTGAACCAGAACGAGTTCGCCTCGGCGGCGGGGTTGATCGGCACCCGCGTGAGCGGGTTGACGGACACCTTTGAGCGGGTCGAAGACGTTGTCGTCAGCGTGACGAAATCGAGCGATGGACCTGTTCTGACGCTGGCGGATGGGACGCGGATGGCGTTTGCGGACTTGGATGAAGTGTCGGTGGCCTTGCCGGCGGACGGCACGGACGCGGACCAGGAGGGTGAGGAATGACCATCGCCGCAGCGGATTTTTTACGGAGATTGGCGGGAGGTGGCGGGTCGGTCGGCGGCACCGCCAGCCCGGGTCATGCGGGGTTTGCGGGCGTGCTCTCCAAGGCCTCGGGCCGAGCGGCGGGGAGCGGGATCGGCGTGACGGTGGAACCGTTCGCGGGCGTTGAGTTGAGTGCCGAGCAATTGGAGCGGGTTTCGCGGGCGGGCGATGCGGCGGAACGAGCGGGTGCCATGCGGGCGCTGGTGTTGGTGGATGATCAGATGCTGCTGATGGACGTGACAACGCGGCGGATCACGGGCAAGGCGGACCCGGAAGCCGAGGTGCTGACGGGACTTGACGCGGTAGTCCGCGTGCCCTCCGCGGGCTCGGCGGGCGCGGCCGCGAGCGTCGGGGTGGTGGGCTTGCCCGGTAAGGGCGCGTTCGGGGTTTCGCCGGCGTTGCTGCGGGCGCTCTCGCAGCAATCGGCGGGCGACCAGGGTTTGATCAACGAAGAGGAATAAGACATGCCTTCCACAACCGCGCTCCTGACCGCGCTGACGGGGCTCAACGCCAACGCCCGCAGCATCGACGTGATCGGCAATAACATTGCCAACATCAACACGACGTCGTTCAAGTCGAACCGGATGATGTTCTCGAATATGTTCTCGCGGACGCTTTCGAGCGGCACCCCGCCGGGCGACACCACCGGGGGTACCAACCCGCACCAGGTTGGGTACGGGGTAGAGATATCGGGGACACAGAGGAATTTTGGGAACGGCGCGATCACCACGACCGGAGACGCCCGCGACCTCGCGGTCGAGGGAGACGGCTTTTTCGTGGTGAATCGCGGGGACGAAACGATGTACACCCGCGACGGATCATTCCGCCAGAACAGCGCGAACGATCTTGTCACCATCAACGGCGACCGGGTGCAGGGATACGGCGTCGATTCCGACTTCAATGTCGTTTCGGGCGCGCTGACCAATATCAACGTGCCGCTGGGGGGGACGTATCTCGCGGAGGCTACGGAGAACGTCACACTCTCGGGGCTCATCAACTCGGGCGGCGATTTGCCGACCTCCGGGAGCGTGATCGGATTGGGCTCCGCGGCCACGGCGGGCTTTACGGCGGTGTCCGGGGCGAATCCTCCTCCCGCGGGCGGGAACGCCCTCGAACTCACCACCCGGCTGGTCGATATCGCCGATCCGACCGCGGGGGCGGGGAGCGCAGCCCGCTTCGCGGCCGGGCAATCGCTCGAACTCCGGAACGCCGAGAAGGGCAACAAGCGAATCCCTGCCTCAACCCTTGATATCACCGCGACAACGACGGTCCAGGATCTTGCCACCTTTCTCGAAGACGCCCTGGGCATCGAGCGGACGGTGACGAATCCCGGCGGCGGTTCGCCCGGCGTCACGCTCGACACCGTGACGGGCCGCCTCACGATCGTCGGCAACACCGGCAGGGCGAACGACATCGATATCGACCAATCCGACCTGCGGCTGATCGACGCGGCCGGGGTGGCGGCGGGCTCGCCTTTCGTCAGCACCAAGGCGGCTTCCGCGAACGGCGAGAGCGTGAGAACAAACTTCGTCGTGTACGATTCCTTGGGCGGAGAGACGAGCATCGACGCGACGCTCGTGCTGGACTCGAAGACCTCGAGCGAGACAACCTGGCGATATTACATCGAGAGCGCTGCGGACAGCGATCTGAATCCTCAGGCCGCGACGGGAACGCTGGTCTTCGATACCAACGGTGACCTTGAAAACCGCACGCCGATCGCGATCTCGGTCGATCGGGTTGATAACGGGATCCTGACACCTATCTCGTTTCAATTGTCGTTCGCGGACGGCCAATCGCAACTCAAGAGCGCTGTGACCAGCGTCTCGAGTCTGGAGAATCCGTCCCGCGATGGGTCCCCGGTCGGGACGCTCGCCGACTTTTCCGTGGGTCAGGACGGGACCATCTCCGGAAACTACACGAACGGAAGGTCGCGGACGCTCGGGCGGGTGGTGCTCGCCACCTTCTCGAACAACGAGGGGCTGAACGATGTCGGCGGCAACCTCTACCGCCCGGGACCAAACAGCGGGCCGCCCTCCCTGGTCACACCGGGAGCGCTGGGTTCGGGTCAGATCGTGGGTGGCGCACTGGAAGCATCCAACGTGGACATGGGTGAGGAATTTATAAAACTGATCCAGGCGTCCACGGGCTATTCCGCAAATTCGCGCATTATCCGTACCACGGACGAGCTGATGCAGCAGTTGCTGGTGATCGGACGGTAATCACTCCATTCGTCGCTGAAAGGGCGGTTGAAGTCGTGGCCGGCACCGTTCGATAACAACTCCGGCGGCCCGCCCGACCTTGGGCCGCGGAAGGATGATCTCATGCAATCACTTGGCGCTTCTTCCGCCTCTGAGTTTGGACCACTAGGGATCGCCCTGGCGGTAGGGATGGTTTGTGCATTCGGCGGCTTGTTCGCTGCTCGGCGATGGGGCAGTGTTCACCTCTGCGACCATGTGACGCGCTTCGGGATGCGGAGCATCGCGATTCTGGGGCTCGCGTTCGGCTTGTGTTCGATGTTGGGCGTGTTCGCGTTCACGGTGCCACCCTTGGCGATGGTGGGCGCGTTCTTCGCCGGATTTCTCACCTTGGCCGCGGCGGACCTGCGCGGCGGGTTGCGATCGACGGGCGGTCGCTCCGGTGAAACCGGGGTCGCGGGAACCATTGCTGTGAGCAGCATCCATAGGCGAGCGGCGTAGGCGAGGCCGAGGACGGTGATCGGGCTCAACCCGAGGGCGAGTTCAGCCGATTTACGGCACAACCGGTGCGCTGCGCCGCTGCCAACGAACGCCCGTCCTGGAGCCACGGTTGATGTCGAAAGAATCTGAAAAGCCCGCCGCGCCGGCCGAGGGAGCGGCGCCGCCCCCGAAGTCCGGGAAAAAGACCATACTGGTGGTGGCGGTCCTGATGGCGGTCGAGGCCGGAGCGGTCATCGGGGTGATGTCGTTGACTGGCCCGAAGAGCGCGGAGGCCGAGGCCCACACGATCGAGGGCGAATCGAAGGACGACGGCGAGACGGCGGTGGAGATTCCGCTGATTGGGGAGCGGTTCCAGAATCTGCAGACCGGGCGTGTATGGATCTGGGATTGTGAGATCGTGCTGAAGGTTAAGAACAAGAACCGGCCGTTCGTCGAGCGCGTCCTTGAACAGCAGGCCGCCGAGATTCAGGAAGGCCTGTCCACCATTTTTCGCAAGGCGCAGCACGTGCACCTCAAGGAAGCCGGGTTGGAGACAATCAACCGGCAGGTCGCCGCGTTCATGTCTCACACGCTTGAAAAGGATGCGGACGGCAAGGAGCGGGTGGAGAGGGTGATGATCCCTAAGTGCAAGGGGTTTCCGGCAGACTGATCAACATTGCGCCCACCAAGCCGGACCCGCGCAGGAACCGGACCGCAAAATTCTTGCGGGCGGGCAAAAATGGCCGATTCACCCGCTTGACGGCTGATCCAGGATGGAACGGCCCGGTAGATCACTCATCGCTGCATACCAAAGGGGCCAGGATGGCCGACGACTCGAAAAACCCTCAAGCGTCCATCGACAAGAACTCCGGATTCGGTCCGGACGTTCATGGCCCGAACGTTGATGGCCCGGCGCAAGACCCTGGTTCGGCCGATGCGATCGCGGATGAAGCCCTGCGGGCCGCCGAAGATGCGCTGCGCGACCTTGACAGTTTGCAGTCCGAGGTGGCCTCGGTCCCGGTATCCGGTTCCGCTCGGCAGAGCGGCTCGCAGGGGTCACACGGCGCTTCTGCGTTCGCCTTCCCCTCGTTCGATTCCCCTCGCGAGAGCACGGCCCCGACCGCGATTGACATGCTTTCTGACGTCAATCTGAACGTGAAGATCGAACTCGGTCGCACACGGATGTTGGTCGAGGACGTGCTGAAACTTTCCGAAGGGGCCGTTGTGGAGCTCGACAAGTTGGCGGGCGACCCGGTCGACGTCTACGTCAACGATCGTCATGTGGCGCGGGGCGAGGTTCTGGTCTTGAACGACAATTTCTGCGTGCGGATCAACGAGATCATCGTCCCGGTCGTCCGGGCGGCCTCGGCGTAGCGGCTTCGAAGGCTGAACGGTTCGGGGGGTGTGGGTGATGGAGTGGAAATGGCCATGGAGGGCCGTTCCGTGGTATTGAAGCCAGGAAGGCAAGCGATTGAACGTGAGAAGTCGGATCATCGTGGCGGCGTTTTCGGTCGCCCTGGCGGTCGGTACCACAAGCGCACAACAGGTGGGTCCGGATCCGTCACCCGGCAACGCCCCGGCTTGGGCGTCCGGGGCTCCCTCGATCGAGCGGCAGTCGCTGGGTACCTCGTCCGTTGAACTCAAGGCGGGTTCGAACGAGGGCCGCATCGAGAGCTCCCTCGACAGGCCGTCTCGCGAGCCGAACGACGCGGGGAAGTCGTCCTCGCTCTCGGGCTACGGCCAGCCCGCGGTCGCCGTCGCCGCAGTCTCAGGGTTGATCGTCGCCTTGGGGTTCGCCGTCCGGCTGGTAATGAGGAATAAGGGTGGGTTGCTGGCCTCGTTGGGCGCGGGGGGTCGCGCCCCCTCGGGCCTTATCGAGATTTTGGCCCGATACCCGGTCGGGCGGCAGTCAACGTTGATTGTTCTGAAGATCGACCGGCGAGTTCTGCTCATCAATCAGTCCGGAGCCCAGAGAAGCGCCATGACCGTGCTCACCGAGTTTACGGACCCTGCGGAAGTCGCTTCTATCCTGCTGCGAACCCGCGACGAAGCCGAAACCCGTTCGGCGGCCCGCTTTCAGAGCGTGCTCTCGGGTGCGGGCGAAGCCTACGAAGAGCCGCCGCCCAAGAGCTTCGCCCCCAGCACGTTTGGCTCGCTGAGAAAACATCTGAAGGGCTTGCTGCAACCGGAAGTCATGGGGAAGGCGTCGTGATGGGCCTGATTCGATATTTCGCGTCGGGCGCCCGGGCCGTGATCGTCATCGCGTTGCTTATCGCGCTGGGGGCTGGCGAGCAGAACGCGGACGCACAGCCAGCCTTCGGGCCCCCGGCACCCGGGCAGAGCGAGCCCGACGGCTCTAGTGCGCAGGGCGACGCGGCGACAACAACGCCCATCGTTCTCTCGAACGGGGCCGCAGCGACCGGCATCAATCCGCTGGAGATGCTGGCGGGCGCTGGCGACGGGTTGGCAGGCCGTTCCGGGCGGACGGCCGAGGGCGGCCAGCGGGGCGGGCTTTCTGTTGCGCTGAACATCCTGGTGGTGCTCACGGTCATCGCGCTGGTGCCGAGCATCATGCTGATGTGCACCTGCTTCGTGCGGATATTGGTGGTGATGGGACTGCTCAAGCAGGCGATCGGGGCCCAATCGGTGCCGCCGCCACAGGTTATCACCGCGCTCGCGCTCTTCATGACTCTGGTGGTGATGTCGCCGACACTGGCCCGAATCAACGACGAAGCGGTCGTTCCCTATCGGGCGGGCACGATCACCGACTATGACGTGCTCTGGGCCAAGGCCCGGCAGCCCGCCCGCGACTTCATGTTCGCCCAGATCGAGGCCACCGGGAATTGGTCGAGCGTGTACATGATGCTGGAGCGGAGGGGGATCGATACGAGCGATCCGTCCCAACTGACGCGGGCCGACGTGGACATGATCTCGCTGGTCCCCGCGTACATGCTGAGCGAACTCAAGACCGCGTTCCTGATGGGGTTCCGCATCTACCTGCCGTTCCTGGTCATCGACCTCGTGATCAGCACGATGCTCATCTCGATGAGCATGATGATGCTGCCGCCGGTGCTCATCAGCCTCCCCTTCAAGTTGCTGCTCTTTGTGCTGGTGGATGGATGGGCCCTTTTGGTGGGGAGCCTGATGGGGAGTTTCGTGCCGCCCGAGGCGGTCGCGCTGGCGCCCGTGCTGGGAGACTGTCTGCAGACCGCAACGGCGTGCCTCTGGAGCCCCGCATGACGTATGACGATTCATCCGTCGAACTGGTGCGGACGGCTCTCATCATCACGCTCAAGATCGCCGCGCCGATGGTTGCGGTCGGGCTGGTGGTCGGGCTGGTGATCAGCCTCGTCCAGAGCATCACATCGATTCAGGATCAGACGATCTCGCTCATCCCCAAGATCGTGGCGATGGTGCTGGTGGCGATCCTCATCATCCCGTGGGTCGTGCAGCGGCTCGTTGAATATGCGGCGGAGATGCTCACACTCAGTTGATGGTTGTGCATCACCGCCTCCCTTTGAAGGACCGTTCATCGTTGACCGTGCCGCTGGACATCCACTCGCTCGCCTCGCACGCGGGGATGTTCTCGCTCGCGACGGCCCGCGTGGCGGGGCTCGCGCTCTCGACACCCGTTCTCATGGCGGCCGGCATCCCGATGCGGGCGAAGGTTCTGTTGATCGTGCTGATCGCCGCGGCGTCGTACCCGTTCGTGTGTTCGGTGTGTCCGATGGCGGCTCCGGTGACCGACGTCGTGGGGTTGGTGCCGATGATCGTGGGGGAAGCCGCTGTCGGCTTCTGCCTGGGGCTGATCGCCTCGATGCCGCTGCTTTTTCTGGAGGCCGCGGGGGGCATCTGCGGTCACCAGATGGGCTTTGGCTTGGCCCGCGTCTACAACCCGGCCGCCGATGAGGACGCCGACGTGCTGGGCCAGCTGCTCTACTTCATCGGGTTCGGCACCTTCCTGGCGGTGGGGGGGTTGGAGCGAATTTTTTCGATGTTGATCGGCACGTTCGAGGTGCTGCCGCCCGGCGCGGCGACGGTCGGGTTGATCGCGACGGTCGATTGGACACGAGCGGTCGGCGATGGCGTGGAACTCGCGCTGCGCGTCTCGGCACCGGTGACGGGGATCGTGATCATTTCATCGGCGGTGCTGGGGCTGATCGGGAAGACGATGCCGCAGATCAGCATCATGTCCGTGGGCTTCACGGTCAAGGCGGTTGCCGGCATTCTGGTTCTCGCGCTGTCGGTTCTGGCGATCGGTGAGGTATCCGCCGATGACATCGACGCGGCCCTCCGGCGGGCGGGAGGTTGGGCGGGGTTGCTCGGCGAGGTGCAGGCGGAGCGAGCGTTGGAGGAGGCGGATCATGGCCGATGATCTGGGCGACAAGACGGAGATGCCCACCGATCGCAAGCGTTCGGACGCCCGCGAGCGGGGTCAGGTGGCGAAGAGTCAGGATCTCTCGGGGATCGTGGAACTGATCGCGGCCGTGATCGCGATCATCACATTGGGCGGGGGGCTGGTGCGGGCGTTGGCGGCGGTCTTGATGCGCTCGCTGGAACACTCGGGTGACGCCGTCCTGATCGACTCCCTGGTGCCGCTGTTGGCCGGGACGGTGCTCGAAACATTCTTCGCGATCGGGCCGATCCTCCTGGTGTTGGTCGCAGTCGGTGTGATCGCCAACATGGCCCAGACCGGCCCCCTCTTGACGCCCTCCGCCATCAGCTTTAAGCCGGAGCGGCTGGACCCCATCAAGGGCTTTGCGCGGCTCTTTGACCGCAAGAGCCTGGCCCGAACGATCGTCAACTCCGGCAAACTGGTGCTGGTGATCTTGGTCACGTTCCCCGTGCTCAGGGGCGTCATGCATCGGGTCATCTCCTTGGGCCGCTTGGAAGCCTTTGCGGGAGTGGTGGAATTGGGCCGGATCGTGCTGGAACTGCTGGCAACCCTGCTCGCGTGCCTGCTGGTGCTCGCCGTGATCGACTTTGTCGTGCAGCGGTGGCAGCACACGAAGGATCTGCGGATGACGAAGGAAGAGGTGCGCGATGAACGCCGCAGCATGGACGGCGACCCCACCATGCGCGGCCGCCGCCTCCGGATGATGCGTGAACTCGCGCTCCACCGCATCAACTCGGCCGTGCCCAAGGCCGACGTGATTGTGACCAACCCGACGCACTATTCGGTCGCGATCGCCTACGACCGGACCACGATGCGGGCCCCGCGCGTGGTCGCCAAGGGCGTCGATCTGCTCGCCCACCGCATCCGCCAGGTCGGCATGATCAACCGCGTACCCATCATCGAACGCCCACCGCTCGCCCGCGCGCTTTACGCCTCGGTCGAGGTGGGCGAAGAAGTCTCCCCGGAGTTCTACGAAGCCGTCGCCGAACTCCTCGCGTATGTCTACCGCCTCGAAGCAGCCGCC
>CAZJXA010000093.1:0-11505 GCA_964549785.1 uncultured Phycisphaeraceae bacterium
CCCCACCCGCCCCGTGAGCGACGCCAAGTCGGCCGCGTATCGGTCGGGCGTCATCACGATAAGCTGGACGGTCGAACCATCGAAGATGCGGAGCGGTTCGTTGATGACCAGCGACGGAAACGACGCCTCCCCCGGGAATAGCGACGGCGAATCTTTCAGGCGTTGAATCGTGCCGTCGGCGGGGCTGAAGGCCGCCGGAATGATGGCCGGACGTGTGCTCGACGCGAGCACCGCGTTGTCCCGCCCCACCACCGTCACCGCGACGCGGTCGAACATGTGGGACCGGATAAGGCTTTCGCTCCGTTCGCTCAGGAATCGGTCGTCGATCGGGTGTTTGATCGCGGCGGTGGCCGAGCGGAGCGTGTTGTATCGATCGCGGAGCTCGGCGGCCACCAACGCGTCCACTGCGCGGTTCTGAAAAAGGAGGATGACCAGCCCGAACGTAAGTTGGATCACGACGGAAACCAGGACGATCCAGACGGTGAGCCGCAGTCGCAGCGCCGGGTGCCACGGGATGCGCCGGAGCGGCACGTTCAATCCGGAGAGCGGGTCCTTCACGCCGGTCGATTCCGGCGAGGTGCCGACCGGCGGGGACGAATGGTCGATTGATGATTGTGGCTGGCTCACGGTGAGACGAGAAGGCATCGAAACTAAACCAGAGTTGAAAATAAAAGGTACCGAATACCTGGGCGAAAACCGCGACCCCGCGGACGCCCATCGGGTTATCGGAAAGCCCACGGCGGGTGCTACGCGATATCTATGATCCCGAAACGGTACCCGACCCCTTTCACGGTGTGTAGCAAGTCCTTCTCGTGGCCCCGATCGATCTTTTTCCGCAGACTGGAGACGTATACATCAACAACGTTGCTCGTCGGCTCGAAACTGAGGTCCCACACCTTTTCCCCGATCTGTGTGCGAGAAAGCACGCGGTTAGGGTTTCTCATCAGGAACTCCAGCAGCGCGAACTCCTTGTTTGAGAGTTCCACGGTTTCGCCCCCGCGCTTGGCGACGCGGCTGTACAAATCCAGTTCGAGATCTTCAAAACGGAGATGGCGGGCCTCCGATGCTTCGCCCCTTCGGAGTAAAGCCCGGATTCGGGCCAGCAGTTCCTCGAACTCGAACGGCTTGGTCAGGTAGTCGTCCGCGCCCGCGTCGAGTCCGTTAACCTTGTCCTGGGTAGAACCCAAGGCTGTCAGCATCAGAATCTTCGTCGCGATTTTCCGACGTCGCAGATTCCGGCACACTTCGACGCCGTCCCGATCGGGCAGCATCAGATCAAGAACCACGATGTCGTAGACACCGCCCGCGGCGAGGTCCTCGCCGTCGAAACCGGTCGCCGCCACGTCGGCGGCGAAGCCGTGTTCCCTGAGGCCTTTCTGAACCGCCGAGGCCATCTTGGGATTGTCCTCAATGACGAGCACGCGCATCTTCGTTCCCCTTGCATGAAGGTTAATCCAAACCTTGCACCAGCAGGGTACCTTCTTCATCGGTGCGGGGAATGAAATTCCGCAAAGCCTGTCCGTGAAGTCGGATTCACTTGGTTCTCAGACCAAACCCCAGGGCCGGGACCACAGTTCTCCTGAAGTAGGTCGCCTACCACAAAAATACCCTCTATAGGAGCGTCTCGATGAACACTCGTTATCAATGTCTTTTTACGGCCGCCGTGCTGTCCACCGTCGCTGGTTGGCCGTGCCTCGTCGCCGCCCAGAATCAGACCGGAACAGCCCCCGCAGAGCGGTTGCCGGCCGCAGGACAGCCTCGGGTCGGTCAAAATCAGCCCGGAACGACTCCCAAGGTGATTTCGCCAGCCGACCGGCTCGCGCATACGTCCGGGACCGCCGACTGGTCGAAGGCCGATTTCCGCGGCTGGGCGTTCTTTAGCGGTGCAAATATCGTCAATAACACCGGGGAGAAGGTCGGTGATATCAAAGACCTGGTGATCGACCGCGGGAGTGGCCGGGTGATGTACGCCATCGTGACCACCGACAAGACCCTCGGAATGGGCGGCAAAACCGTCGCTGTGCCAATGGATTCGATCGGCTGGGATGCGGAACGCAACAATCTTTCGGTTCGGTCCTCGGCCGAAGATCTGAAGGCCTACGCCGAGTTTTCCGACGAGGATTGGCAAGACCTGAGCGTCGCCAGCCCCGCGAAGCCCCGGGCATTCCGAGACCGCTTCACGGCCGACACCAAACGCGATGATCGCCGCTGGGATACCAATCAGAAGCCCGAAACACTCGACGGCAAGGTTACGTCGGTTGAGCGGGTTGAGATGAAAGACGGCGAAGAGATGACCGTCGTGACGGTCGAAGGTGCGAACGGATCCCGGCGTGTCGCGCTAGGTCCCTCATGGTTCGTAGGGTCATCTGGTTCCCAGCCGGTGCGGGGCGACAGCCTCAGCGTTTCGTGGGTTCCCGCCCGCGATGCGAACGTCTACGACGCCGATGCCACCGAGTGGCGGCGTGAGAAGAACACCGTCTCCACCTATTCGCCGGATGGAATGCCCGCCTGGGATCAGCCTTCCTACAAGTGGGAGAACAAGGAGATGGGGATGGCGTCGCGCCGTCTGGTGCGGGCTTCCGATCTCAACGGCGCCAAAGTACGCTTCCGCGGTGTTGAGGGCGGCGAGATTGAAGATCTTATTTTCGACCGGGCCACTGGCCGCGTCACCTTTATCTCGATCGATCCGAATGAGAATTTCATGGGAATGGGTGACACCAAGCGGTTGATCCCGTGGAACGTGAGCGGCATCGCCGCCAACGGCGATGTGATGGTGGATGCGGACAAAGCGATGGTGTCGGGCGCGGCGGAAAAGCCTGCGAACCTCAACGATCTCCGCACCGGGATCGGGGATCAAACCTACAAGGCCTACAACGTTCAACCCCCGCGATATCGCGCCACCCCGGGAATGGGTTTGAATCGTGGTGTCAACGATGCTCGGATGGACGGAACCCGTCGGGACAATGACCTGGGAAACATGACGGACCGCAACTCGGCCAAGACCGCCATGAACCGCAAGGACGTGCGATCGGTCGACTGGGCGACGAATCAAGCGATCGCTGGTGCCATGAACTACGACACCGCGCGAAAAATCACCGGACGGGTCACCTCCATCGACGAGATGGACTGCGGCAAGGCAGGGAAGTGCCTGGTCGCGACGGTGGATGCCGATAACGGCACGGAGAAAGTCATCCTCTGCCCGGTCACCGACCGCACTCGCGAGGAGTTCGGGATCGCCGATGGCGACTTGGTCCGCTTCGGCGTGGTGAAGGCCGATTTCGGAAGCGCCGAGCCGATGTGGCTGGCAACCTCGCTGACCACCTCCGGTCGCGATGAAATGGTCCTTTTCACCCCGGGAAATAAGTCCGAGGACAATCGCAAGATGACCCCCGACCGTCGGGGCAAGTAAGTCTTAAAGAGGTGTGCCTCGCCTTCGAGGTCACTTCATACCGCAGCGTGTCTCTCTCTCGTGCACGGGGCGATCGGTCAAAACCGGTCGCCCCGATTCTTTTTTGAACAAGGGAATATCGAGGATCCGGCTCGATCACGGATAGTCTTGGCGCGTCGGCCGAACCAAAATGTCGCTGACATGAACATGCAGCGGCTGGCTCGCCACGAACGCGATCATGCGGGCGACATCCTGGGGCTTGAGTACCGGGCCGATCCGGTCGAACATCTCGTTCACCCACGCCGGGTCGTACCCGGCAACGCCCTGAAATTCGCTCTCCACGAACCCCGGCTCGATCAGCGTGACTCTGATGCCCTTGGGACCGAGTTCCCGTCGCGTCCCTTCCACGAGCCCGTGTACCGCGAACTTGGTCGCTCCGTACATCGATGAAAACGGCGAGACATGACGCCCGACAACGGAGCCGATGACAATGATGTCTCGCGGCGGCGTCCCAACTCCCGTTCCGGACTTGCTACCCGACGCTATGAGCATTCGGTGGCCAGCGGCACGGATGAGGCGGGCAACGCCCAAAACGTTCGTCCGCATCATCTCTTCCCACTCCGCTGGATTGCTCGTGAGCGACGAACCGTGGAGCCCGCGGCCAGCGTTCACCACGACCAGATTTGCCTCGCGACCTGCGAGTGCCAGCGCGGCGTCAAGCATTCTCGCGATCACGGAGTCGTCGGCGCAATCACCCGCGACCGCCGCCGCTTTGGCACCCAAGTTCCTCGCGAGCTCCTCGAGCGGACCGCTTCGCCTGGCATTGACGACCACGACTGCTCCCGCAGCTGCGAGATCAAGCGCGACCGCCCGCCCGATCCCCGCCGAGGCCCCCGAGATCACCGCGACGCGAGCGCCCAGAGTGTGGTCCATCGCAAACAGTACCCAATCCCGGTTCGGTTATCGGAGGAGAGAGGCCCGGCGCGGACGAGTTTTCGGTCGGGGATTGGGCGAATATCCCAAGATCAACAACTTTTTCTGGCAATCCACCGAATTTCGCATTGCGTTGGCCCCCGGGCGGTTGTATTCTCTAGGCAGAGACAAGCAGACTCTGGAACTGGGCCGTGGCGTCCAGGACTTGGGTTACCACCTTTTTGAGAGAGAGACAAATATGAGCATTCGTACGTTTGCAGTTTTGGCACTCGTTGCGGCCAGCGGTGTGGCCTCCGCCCAGACCCTTTCCACCGTCGGCCCGGCCAGCATCGGCGGCGGAACCTTTGGCGACCGCGCCACCAACTACTCCTGGGACGATGGCGTCTCCGAGAACTCGGTCGGCCTCACCTCGGGCGGCGTCCTCGCGGCGATCCACTTCTTTCCCGTGACCGCTGGTGACAACGTCATTACGTCGGTTGATGTGACTTGGGGCACCCCCTTGTTCGCCGGTCAGAACGGCGTCGTCCCGGGTACCCCGATCAACTACTACGTCTGGGCCAACGTCGGCGTCAACACCGACCCGACCGGAGCCAACTCGCAGTTGCTCTTCGCCGGCGCCGACGTGATCGCGGCCGCCAGCACCGACACCGACATCTTCCAGAGCCTCGCTGTTCCCAACATCCCCATCGGCACGACCAGCTTCTTCGTCGGCGTCTCGGTGGCACACGCTGCGGGCCAATTCCCCATCGGCGTTGACACAACCGCCCCCACCTTCGGACCCGTCTCCTGGGCCGGCGGCGGCGCGGCGTTCAACCCGGCCAACGTCGGATTCGGCGCGGGTGGTGCGTTCGATATCGCCACCGCCGGCCTCGGCAACTGGATGCTCCGGGCCAACGCGGTCCCGGCGCCCGCGTCGCTCGCCCTCATCGGCTTGGGCGGTCTCGTTGTTGGTCGCCGTCGTCGCTAAGTCAGAGGCGGCGATCGTTGATTCATAAAATCGAAAGCCCCGGTCTTCCATGGCCGGGGTTTTTCATTTTTTGCGGAGTGCTCGATTCAGCCCGGGTGAGCTGGGCTTGAGTTCATCGACCACAACCCCGCACCGCCCGAGTTCACTCAGGCGGTTCCGACTGTTCGGCTCCCCGCACCTGCTGTTAACCGTTGACCGCCGCCATGCAGCGCGCCACCACTTGATCCATCGGCACCACTTCACCCTTGCCCGCGGCGTCCCGTCGCAACTTAAACTCCACCCCGCCCGCGTCCAGTGCCTTGTCCCCCAGCGTGATCCGGATGGGCACGCCGATCAGGTCGGCGTCTTTGAACTTGACGCCGGGCCGCTCGTCACGATCGTCCAAAAGCACGTCCAAGCCTTCGCTGATCAACTGACGCCCGAGTGTGCCCGCGGCTTCCTTCTGCCGCGGATCGTCGGGTTTCATCATGGTGATGAGGACGTGATAAGGGGCGATTGCGACCGGCCACAGGATGCCGTTTTCATCGTGATTCTGCTCGACCGTCGCGGCCATGGTTCGCGAGACGCCGATGCCGTAGCACCCCATGATGACCGACTTTTTCTGCTGCGTTTCGTCCATGATCTGCAATCCCATGGCGTCCGAATACTTGGTCCCCAACTTGAAAATGTGTCCAACCTCGATGCCGCGGGCGGTTTCCAGGATTGCGCCCGCGGCCTTGGGAGACGGATCGCCCGCTACCGCGTTCCGCAGGTCGCCCACCACCAGGTACTTGTCGCGTCCCGCGGCCCCCTCGACGGGGTCCTTGCCGAAGTCGCGCTGCCAGTTGAAGTGTTTGACGTGGTAGTCCTTCTTGTCGCCGCCGGTGGCCCAGAACTTGCTCTTGCCGGTCGCGTCGTCGAATGCCACCGCCGCGTCTCGATCCACCAGCAGCAGCACGCCCTGCTTGCCGACCCCCCCTACGTCAAGCACGCTGCGGGGGCTCACAAACCCGATCTCGAAGCCCTTGGCTTTGGCCTCGGCCGGGTCGGCCAGTTTGATCTTGCATTCGGCCAGGTCGCGGACCTTGCCCTCGTTCACGTCGTGGTCCCCACGGACGACCGCGACCACCCACTCCTCGCCGAACTTCTCGAGGTCCGCAGGGCTGGACTCCACCTTGAACACGATGCTCTTGAGCATGTTCTGCGGCTTGACCTTCATCAACTTCGAGACGTCTTCGATCCCCGGGCATCCCGGAGTGTGAACCTCCTCGAGCGCCCCGGTGGGCTGGCCCACGAAGTAGCCCTTCGCCGGCACCGCCCGCATCCCGATCTCGCACTTCTCGACGTTCGCCGCGTACCCGCTGGCGGGACACTTCAGAATCGTGTCCTCGCCGCTGGCGCAGTTCACCATGAACTCGTGGGATGCGCTCCCGCCGATCGGCCCGCTCTCGGCCTCCACGGGCGTGAAGTCCAGCCCGCACCGCGTGAACGTGTTGGTGTACGCGGCGTACATCGCGGCGTACGCCTCGTTCAAGCCCCCCGCTCCCTCCACGTGCATGTGGAACGAGTACGCATCCTTCATGATGAACTCGCGACACCGAAGCAACCCGGCCCGCGGCCGCGCCTCATCCCGAAACTTCGTCTGAATCTGGTACAGGTTCAGCGGGAACTGCTTGTAGCTGCTGATGGCACCCTTCACCAGGTCGGTGATCACTTCCTCATGCGTCGGCGCGAGCGCGTTCATCCGACCCTTGCGGTCCTTCACGCGGAAAAGGTTGTCGCCGTAATCTTCGTCGCGCCTGGTGCCCGCGAACAACTCGAACGGCTCGAGCGCGGGCATCAGCAGTTCATTCGCCCCCGCGGCGTTCAATTCCTCACGGATGATCGCCGAAATCTTTCCCAAGACGCGCCACGCCAGCGGCAGGTAGTCATAAATGCCCGCGCCCACCTGCCGGATGAACCCGGCCCGGTGCAGCAGCACATGGCTGGGCGTCTCGGCCTCGTTGGGGGCTTCGCGTGTCGTCGGGATCAGCGTCAATGACCATCGCGTGAATTCGCCGCTGCGGCGGTTGCTGACGGTGCGTTTCGATGCTTTCGGGTCGGACATAGGCGAAGAGGGTAGGGGTCTGACCATGCGATCTGGCAGCCGGCCCCAAGCCCCTTCGACGACCTCGCTCCATTTCACGAAGGTTGCGGTCTTTTAGGCATCCTTCAGATGTTGATACCCCCGCCACTTCTCAACGGTGGCATTCGCCCAAGTTGCTCTCCGCTCCGAACCGTCACCTCGCCCGATACCCCATCTCTACGAGCCGCGGCATCCACCGCTCTCTCGCCAATCCCGCCGCGGCGTTCGGCTCTCCACCCTCATCCCACCACCAGCACGCCTCCAACGGCACGGCCAGATCCAAAGCCAGGTCGGCGATCTGCGTATCCGACAAATCCGCGTACGGCGTCTCGATATGGATTCCTGGGCACCCGTGTGCGGCGGAATCGATGGCCACCACCCGACCGCAGAGCGTCGACCGATCGAGGATCGCCGCGGCTCGACCGATGTCCACCTCGCCGCCGATGCCGGCCGATGCGGGCCAGACGATGCGCGGATATCCCGCGTACGCGGCGGCGTACGCCGCCGCGATCAGCCCCATCGATTCCGACTCTTCGCCGCGGTCGACCGATCCGCTGTCGGCCTGCTTCAACTCCATGAAAGGAACTCCGTGCACTTCCGCGATCCGCCGCACCGCGGCGTGCACGGCGACACCGCCTTCCCCGCGACCGCTTAAAAACTCCATCACCGCAACCCGAGCGTGCGTCGGCGGGGTCCCTCTTCGACCGCTCTCCTCCACCTGCCTGCCAAACACGGCGATCTCCTCCCGCACCGCGCTGATCGCCACCACCGATGGCAGATCCGCGTTCATCAACACGACGGTGTCCACTGCCCGTTCACCGATCATGGCGGGGTTTCCTGGCTGACGGGTCCGCGGACGGGCGGCCCATCCGCGGATAATGAACCGGGCCGGGTGGCCAGCCGCGAACCGAGTCTGGAATAAATCGCGGGTACGAGAATCATGATGAGACCCAACCCGAGAAAACTGATGACACGGGGGAGCGCTGCAACACCAGCAAGGTCGATCAGGACGGTCTTCAAACCGGCCAGCCCGAGAAGAATAAGCCCGGACCATCGGATGAATCCGACGTTCCGCCAGAAGCCATAGACCAACAGGGCGATGGAACACACTCCCCACCAGACGGAGAGGCCCGCCGCGTGCATCGTGAGGTCGTCCGACAAAGCCCGTGCGATGCGCCCCGCTTCGATGCTGGTGCAGGCGAACGCGAGGACCAATGCGGCGATGACGAAGACATTCCGGACGCCTTCGGACCAGCGATGTTCGCGCGGCGTCAACCAGCCCGCCGCAGCGGCACACGCGGAAACCAGCAGTCCGATGAAGAACCCGCTGCTCATGGCGCCGGGACCACTCCAAGGGAGCCCGGTTTCGACGTAAACCAGCAACCAGCAGATGGAGGCCGCGGCGAGGAGGAGCATGGTGGCCGGTGCGGTCTGCAATCGCACCGGTGGGCGGGTGCATGTGGCGGACGCGACGACAAGGAGCGCGAGCCATATCGCGGCCGATCGGAGGTGTGTGTCGGTGTGGGCCACCGACAGTGCGATGAGCAGGAGCGCGAAATTGGCGAAGACGTGACGCGGAGACCGCTTGAATATGGCGGTGGCGGAGAGGGTCGGTCCTGACCACATCCAAGCCGCGAACAGCCAGACGGTGGCGGCGGCACCCATCCACGCGCTCCACGCGGTGAGGACCAACCCGAGCACCATGTGGGGCTCCTGATGCATCGGGCCTTCCCGCGAATCCAAGAAGAGCAGCCGCAGCGTCGCGATACTCAGCCCGATGAGGCCGTAGGCCGCGATGGGGCGGGATTCGATGCGGCGTCCCGTCCAGGATGCCGCCGAGGCAAGCCCGAGCCACACCGCGAGTTCGGTCTGGCCTGAGAAGGCCGACGCCACCGTGATGAGGACGAGTGCTGCGCTCTGTGCGGTGAGCAACAACGCAAACCGAGCCACCGGCGAAAGTGCGGTCGCGGGGGTGCCCGTGAGTGCCGATCGCAGCGTGAACGCCACGACGCCGGCGGCGACAGCCCACAGCGCGGGGGCGGGCCACTGAACATGGCCCAACCCTTGCAGCAGATCGGCGGCGATCGCCACGCCCCAAGCCGTGCTTCCGAGGCTGATGGGCAAACTCCGCCACGGCGCTAGAACGGCGAACCCATCGTCGGCCACCGGCCCATCTCCGCGGTTCGGACGTTTCGCGTTCCACCACAACTCGGCGTGCAACATAGCCCAGGCCATGGACACGAAGGCGATGGCGGTCCACGCCTGCGAACCCTCCTGCGCCATGGCCCACAACCCGCCAACCAGGAACGTGCCGATGGAAGCGGTGATGCGGAGTGCCGCGAAGCCGCCCCCCTTGCGGACCGCGAGCGACAACCCGACGGCGAGCAACATGAGCAGATACAGCGGCATCACGAAGTCGCGGGGTGGTGTGTCCAGGAAGAGGAACGGCGTGATGTAGCCGCCGACCAGCGAGATGGTTCCGACGGCGGCAAGCCCGGAGCGGGCCGAGAGCACAACGCCCGCCGCCGCAACCGCGGCAAGCAGAACGAACGCTGTGGGCGCGTTCAGAAGATCAAATACGCGGTAGGCCACAAAGGTGGACACGTAGATTGCGCCGATCCCCGCGGCGGTCGCCCCCGCGCCCGCCCACGCGCTCAGCCGCTTGTGCAGCCACTCACCGGCGACGATCAACGCCACCCCAAAGGCCACACCCATCAGGCACCGCACGAGCGGCGAGACCCTGAGCAGGCCGGCGTCGTAAGCCCACTTGAAGGCAAGCCCGACTCCGGCGATCAACACCAACGCGCCCGCGACGGCATACCACCTTCCACCAACGGCCCGCTCAAGGTCGGCATGGTCTTCGATGGATCTTGCGACTGTCGCGCCCAGACGCCGGGGAGGAAGGGCGGGAAGGATCGGGGATGGTGGTTTCCAGCCGGTCGGAACGTTCGCCGAGTCGGGCGGACCAACCGGCTCGGGGCGCGGTTCAAGACGCGGGGGCTGCGCAAGGTGGGGAATCGATGGTGGCTGTAATGGTGGCACATCAGGGGCCGTTGGCGACGCGATGCCGGTGGGTGTCTGCGGCGAGTGGGCAGCGGTCTGGGGCGACTGGCCAGCGGGCTGGGGCGCATTGACGGCCCGGGCGGCCTGAGTTTGTTCCGACAGCGGGAACGGATCGACCTTGGTGACAGGCAAGCCGTCCAAGCCCAAACGGCGCTCGATGCGTGCGATCCGCGCGAACAGCTCAGCCAAGTGCTCCGGAGTGAGCGGATCCAATGGTGCCACGGGGTTCTGGTCGCTCATTGATAGTGGCCCGAAAAGGCGTCGGCATGCCTCACCATCACTGTACCGAAAACCCGGCTTCACATCGCAGCCGGGGCTCGGATTGTTGCCCACGAGGGATCAGTAATTGGGTGTGGGCGGACGGAACTGATCCATCTGGAGCGACCGGAAGTAGGCGATCGTCTTCATCAAGCCCTCGCGCAACTGGATCTTCGGCTCCCAGCCCAGTTTTGCCTTCGCCAACGATATATCCGGCTGCCGCTGCGACGGATCGTCCTCTGGCATCGGCTTGTAGACGATCCGGCTTTTGCTCTCCGACAGTTCGATCACCAATTCCGCCAACTGCTTCATCGAAAACTCGTTGGGATTGCCGATGTTCACCGGACCCACAAAGTCGTCCGGCCCGTTCATCATCCGGATGATCACATCCACGAGGTCATCCACATAGCAGAACGATCGGCTTTGCTTCCCCTCGCCGAACATCGTGATGTCCTGGTTCGTGATCGCCTGCCGGATGAAGTTGCTCACCACCCGCCCGTCAAACGGGTGCATCCGCGGCCCATAGGTGTTAAAGATCCGCACCAGCCGGATATTCACTTTGTTGCTGCGGTAATAGTCAAAGAACAGCGTCTCCGCCGCCCGCTTGCCCTCGTCATAGCACGCGCGGGGGCCGATCGGGTTCACATTCCCGCGATAACTCTCCGGCTGCGGATGCACCGACGGATCGCCGTAGACCTCACTCGTCGAAAACTGCAGCACCTTGGCCCGGCACCGCTTGGCCATCCCCAGCACGTTGATCGCCCCCATCACGCTCGTCTTCATCGTCTTGAT
>CAZJXA010000094.1:0-11421 GCA_964549785.1 uncultured Phycisphaeraceae bacterium
GGGTGGAGGAGGCTCGATGCACGCCCCGCCTCCGCTGCCTGCGGCCGCCATGTTCTTCATCGCAGTCAACAACCAGCAGACGGGTCCGTTTGATTCCGCTGCCTTGTCGGAGCAATCAAGGAACGGACGGTTGACGCGCGACACGCTGGTCTGGAAAGCGGGGATGGCTCAGTGGAGCAAGGCCGGCGAGGTCCCGGAACTGAACAGCGTTCTTGGGAGCGAGCCGCCGCCCCTGCCGAGATAATCACAGTTCACCCCGGCAGCCTCAGTGGTTCGCATCGTTGAAGAGTGTTCCCGTTGGACCCGTTGACGCTGTGCCGGAAGGAACACCCGCGCTAGTCCGCGCGTTCGGCCTCGTAGCGGTCGAGGCGCTCGCGCATCTCCGGGATGAAGGCCTGGGATGCGCTATCGGCGGGGACGAGCGAGATGGCTTCGCGCTGGGCCGCAACGGCCGAGCCCAGAGAGCCGGTGCGGGCGAGCGCCAGTGCCGCGGTGTCGAAGATACTGCCATACATCGCGGCCGCCGCTCCGGCGTTCCGCATCGCACCCGCGAGAAGCCAATGTCGCGACCGAACCGGCGTCGCGCAGGGACGCGGGCTCCACGGTGAGCAGAATCCATGCGCAACCGTTCAGGTCGGCCGCGGTTGCGTCTTGACGGGCCGCGATCGCCCGCATCGTGTTGAGCATCTCCATCACGCGCTGGCTTGACGCGGAGGGCCAGCCGGCGGCCTCGTACAACCCCATCAGGTTCAGCCCGGACGTCGTCGTCGTCGAATGGGATTTGCCGAGCACCACCCGGGCACGCTCCCAAGCGGCTTGAAAGAACGCCGCGGCGTCGGGATCGCCTTTGCGAGAAAGAACCAGGCCAACGTTGCTGTGCGCCGCGATGGTGTCGGGGTGGTCGCTTCCCAAGGTGCGGAGGCGGTTTCCAAGAACCTGACGGGTTCGGGTCTCGGCTTCGTCCGACCGATCGGTGTCGCCGAGGAAGAGCGCAAGGCACTGCATGGTGAGGAGCGTTCCGGGATGGTCAACGCCGTGGGCCGTCTTCCAACGCCGTTCGGCGTGCCGGAGGGTTCAACGGACCCCAGCGTCGTTAGTTCCGACCGGGACGAGGATGGAGGTTCAGCGGCCATTTGGAATTCCCGGGCGACGGCGATCAGGGGAACACCCGCACTTTGCGCCAGCGAGGCTCATTCTAAACGCGAAACACCGGGTTGAACGCTTTAGGCACACGGCGTGCACACCCCCAAATCCCGGCATGAAACGGTTCACATCGGCGGTTCAGGCGTTGCTCGGTCCGGTGGCGCACTCTCTAGATGTATTCAGCGGCTCCAACGACTTTCACCTCTCATAAAGGAATTATTCCATGGCAAACGACAATCAGAAGACTCCGACGACGGAGAACTTGAACGCGAACAAGACGCAGCCCGGCACCCAGGCCAACCGGCAGAGCCAGGACGAAGACACCGACATCGACGGCGAAACCAATTCGACGAGCAAGTCCTCCGGCAAAAACGACTCGCAGCAGCCGATGCGCAACGAAGGCCCGGCTTCAACCTCGGGCGGTCGAACCTCTCAGGGCGGCCCATCCAGCAGCGGGGAAGGCAGCCGGGGCAGCTCGATGCAGGGCGAGAAGCAGGACGCGAAGGGTGCACCCCAGGGCGCGAATCAGGGGGGCGCTCCGCGCGGCGGCAGCCGTGTTGAACCGTCGCATCAGCAGGACGCCGCTAAGAAAGACAAGCGTTAATAGACGCTGATCTCGTCGGCTGCAACTAACTGGACGAAAGATAATCCACAAACCTGCCCGCAGCGCCCATGCTGCGGACGGGTTTGTGGTCTTTTGGTTCAAAGTTTTTTCCGCATGCGGCTTCGGGTCTGGCTTTCGTTGGCACGGTCGATCCTTCGGGTCGTCGTCTCTACGATCGCTCCGTGAACCCGGACGATCACGTCTGCCTGTGCTTTCACGTATCGCTGCGCAAGATTCGTTCGTACCTGGCGCGGGAGAACCCGCCGGTGGCGTCCCTTATTTCGGAATGCCTCTCGGCCGGAACAGGGTGCATGTGGTGCGTGCCGTTTCTCAAACACCTGCACGGACAACACCGGAAGGGCGAGACGCCCGACCTGAACGTGTCACCCGAGCAATACATCCGGGATCGCGAGGGCTTTCGCGAAAGCGGTAAGCGGCCGGAGGGCGGGGGTACGGATCTCAAAAGGTCGTGACGCTACGGGGATGGGAGAGGTCTTACGGGGGGGCTCCCGCGCGCGGTCGTCATGGCCTTCGACCGCAACGCTGCCTCTCTCGGAGATCCGAGTCCTGCAACCTTGACACCCCGCCCCGGTATGCTTGCCGGGCCATCCAAACCTCCACGGGGTGCCGTTCGCATGAATTTCGACGCTGGTTCACGACGCTGGAATGCGTTCACGCTCATTGAGTTGCTCGTGGTGATCGCCATCATCTCGATTCTTGCCGGGCTGCTCCTGCCCGCGCTCGGGGCGGCCCGCCACACCGCCCGCTCCGCCGTCGGGCTTGCGAACCTGCGCTCGGTCGGCATCATGCTGCAGACCTACACCATGGAGAATCACGACGCCTTCCTGAACCCCTTCCGACCCGCGTGGCCTCAGGACATGCCTGGCGGACAAGCTCAGTGGACCGACGCCGTGTCGGTCAGCGACGCCGAGGTTCGCTGGGACTTCAGTTCGACCTGCACCCGTACCCAACTCGATGGTTTTTCCGCCGTTTGGTACTCCTATCTCTCGGAGTACCGGGGCAGCCCACGCTCCGACCCCGTTCAATATTCGCCCGCCGACACCGAGTTGCTCGCCAACTCACGCGATGCCACCGGGGCCGGGGCCCCGCCGGAAAATCAGCTCTTCGGCAGCTCGTTCCTGTATTCCGCCACCCTGTGGTCCAACCCGGCCCGCTTTCCGGGCACCAACGAGGACATGGGGCCGGACCTGATCAGAACCAACACCGTCGCCGATGTCGCCTATCCGTCCGCCAAAGTGCTGCTTTGGGACCGGGCCGAGTTCCGGCACAAAGGGCCGGACTTTGCCTGGACCGACCTCCGGGCCAAGGTGAACACCCACCTCGCGGATCTCAGCATCGTCGCCGTTGAAATCCGCGACGTTCTGATTGAGCCCGAGGCCGGCAGCCGCACCGTGGACGTACGCCCGAGTTACACTGGGTGCCCACCCACCGCCTTGCTTCCGTTCCAATCCACACTGGGCGGGGTTCGGGGGCGAGACCTTCCCCGGGAGTAAGTGGCGTTGGTGGCCGCGTCCCCGCCGATAGACTAGCCATGAGCCGCGTAGCCGCCGGAATCCGAAGAGTCGCCGACTGGTGGGAGGCTGCCGCCGAAAAATGGCAGTCGCGCCGCTACCGGGTCGTCTCACCCACGGCAGCGCTGGGCGAACGCGCGGCGGACGTCCGGGATAAAACCGTCGAAGCCGCGAAGCGGGTCGGGAAGTCCATCCATGACCATGGCCGTGAAGCGTTGGGCGAATCCAGGCCCGTCAGCATCCCGTGGGTCGCGCTCGTCGTCATCGGCGTGGCAACGTTCGCCGCGGGGTATGGGATTGCCAAGGTGACCGAGGGTGATCCCATGTCGCGCGAAGATCGCGCCTTGCTTCACCAGATCGCAGGGTATTCGGCCATCGATCGGACCCAACAAGCGACGTATGGCCCCAACCCCATGAAGCCGGTCGATATGGCGACCCGTCCGGTCGTCGAACCCACCAAGCCCGCGCCGGCCACACCCCTCGTGCCGCGGCGGACCGGCCTTCGCAAAGAACCCGGATAGTGGCATCAGTTGGCTCCGACAGAGACTGAACGCGGGCGGACCAATCGCACGGACGCTCACCTCCGATACGCAAACTCGCCGATAATTCCCATCGATGGACCGGCCACTTCAACCCCACGGCAACCACCGGCCACACCCCTTCGACGCGACGGCGACTCAACCGCCCGTCCCGACCCGCGACGCCATGCCATCGATCCAAGTCTGGTTTGAGTGTTCCTCCAAGTATCTCCGGGTTTTCCGCTCACCCCGGTCCAAAGGCTACCTCGCCCGCTGTCCCGCCTGCGGAAAATCCATGCCGTTTGTCGTAGGCGAAGGAGGAACCCCAGAACGTCAGTTTCGCGTGAGTTGTCAACGCTGAGCAAACCGGCGTTTCACCGATCCGGCCCCCCAAGTTGAAGGTTCGTCCCGGTTACGTTACACTCCCATCCCGGTCGGACCTTAGAAACGACCTCTCCCGACTCCTCCAACCCGCTGCCGAAAGAAGCATTTCGGCCGGATCATCGAGTGACCCCACGAAACCGCCTGTCTCGCCTTTCTTGATGACCGCATTCTCATATCAGCCCCTTGCTTCGCCCCCGGCCGCACCGACCCCCATCGGGTTGATCGCCGGCGGGGGACGCCTCCCGATCGTGATCGCCCGCAGCCTCCTGCAAGCCGGCTACCCGGTTCACGGTTTAGGGCTTGCGGACCAATATGAGCCGGAGCTCCCGACGCTCTGCACGACTTTTCGAGAAGTCGGTTTGCTGCGCATCGGTTCGTGGTCGCGGGCCTTCTCCCGACTCTCGGTTCGCCATGCGATCATGGTCGGCAAGGTCGACAAAGCCAAGATCATGCACGACCCGTGGCGGCTCTTCCGGCACCTGCCGGATGCCCGTGCTATGTTTATGTGGTACCGGCATTTGCGGCATGACCGCCGGTCCGCTGCGTTGCTCGCGGCGGTCGCCGACGAACTGGGCCGCTGTGGGGTCTCGCTGTTGGATTCCACGTCACCCATCCCGCAAGAAATGGCGACGCCGGGCGTCATGACCCAGCGGCAGCCCACGCCCCTGCAACGCACCGATATCGAATTCGCGTGGCCGCTGCTCGCCCAAACACTCCGGCTGGACATCGGGCAGGCGGTGGCGGTTCGAGAGCGTGACATTATCGCTGTCGAGGCAGTTGAGGGCACCGACCGCATGATCGAACGGGCGGGCTCGCTCTGCCGCACCAAGGGGTGGACGCTCTGCAAAGGTGCCCGGGCCGGCCACGATCGCCGGGCCGACGTTCCCACGGTGGGGACGGGCACCCTGAGAAACTTGGCAGCCAGCGGGGCTTCGTGCTTGGCCTTGGCCGCGGGTGATGTCATCATGCTCGACAAGGCCGAGATGATCCGCCTGGCCGATCAACTCGGGATCGCGGTCGTCGGCGTCTCGCCCGAGGGTGGGTTGACCGCGCTGGTGTGAACCAGGCCGCGACCGGCACCCCCCGCGTTTACGTCAATCCCAATTCCCGCCACCTGGACGCCACCGTTGCGGCCACCCCGGCATCGACTTTCAGCATCGGCGGCCACGCCCGGACGCCTTCTCCGTTACGCTCATCACCCGGCACCTTGGGCGTTGCATCGAACGCCAGACGGGGCCACGCGGCCGAGCCGATCACCCGCGCATCCCGCCCCGCATCGCTGTTGGAGCACCAGGAAAAGAGCGTTCGATCGATATCGAGAACGTCCACGGACTCATCCACGACGATGATAAATGGCGGCAGGGATTCGTCTTCAAGACCGGGCGGAAACGCTATCTCCGCAATCGCCGCAACAACCTCGGCCCCTCTGCCGGCTCCGGTCTTTCTGATGCTCACCAGCATCCAGCCCCGTCCGAGCGCTGCGGGAATGTGAACCGCAGTGACGCCCGGGAGGTTCCGCACCGCGTCCGTGTAATGGTCAAAGCCCTCGTCGCTCCCGAGCCGCCGCGGGGTTCCTGCCACGGACACGCCCCCCACTTCCTCGCCGGCGATCTTGCGGGTGCAATCAAAGCCGATCTTGGTGCCGGCCCCCAGCCGCGGCGCGGCGTGATCGAGGATGTCGAGCGGCCCGTTGACCCGCTCCACATCCCGAACCGGGTGGCACCACGCCGACGCCCGGGCCAGAACCGCGAAGGTGTTGTGAACGTCGCAATCGTCGTCGACCACGAAGATCGTCTTTGTCCACGCCATCTGCCCGGTGCCCCAGATGCTGTGCATCAACCGCCGCCCCTGGAGCGGATACGCCTTTTTCACCTTCAGGCACGCGGCGTTATGAAACGCCCCGAACATCGGCAGGTCGTAGTCCTCGATGTCGTGAATGACCGTCTTGAGGAGCGGGAAGAACAGCCGCTCGGTTGCCTTGCCGAGGTGGTAATCCTCCTGCGGCGGCAACCCCACAATCGTCGTCGGATAGACCGCTTCCCGACGCATCGTGATCGCGGTCACTTCCACAATCGGGTACCGATCCGGCATCGAATAAAACCCGGTGTGGTCGCCGAAGGGGCCCTCGAAGACGGCTCCCGGGCCCAGGGCCTCGCCGGTTCGCGGGTCAAACCCGATCGCGCCGGCGGCCTCACTCACGAACCCCTCGATCACCATCTCGGCATTCGCCGGGATCCACAGCGGCACCGTCACACCCCGCACCATCGGTATTCCGCGGCGATTGAGGAACCCCGCCAGCAACAACTCGCTGATCCCGGGCGGCAGGGGCGAAGTCGCCGCGTACGGCATCACCGATTCGCCCCCCAGCACGATCGCGACCGGCATCGGCTTCCCGGCTTTCTTCCAGCTCCGCCAGTGCCGGGCTCCGTCATGGTGCATGTGCCAGTGCATCGCGGCCCGGTTCTTCGCGAGCAACTGCACCCGGTACATCCCGATGTTGTGGCTCGCGGGCTTCTGGGCATCGATGTCGTCGGCGTGGATGGTGTGAATCCCCGCGAGCGTGATATATCGGCCGCGAAACCGGGCGTTCCAGTCGTCACCCCGCGCGATTCCGGCCACCCCGTCGTTCACACCCGGCGGATACCCGACCGCCGCGAAATCACCATCGAGCGGCCAGCACCGGATGATCGGGAGGGTTGTCAGGTCGACGTTGTCGCCCGTCAACACCACCTCCTGACAGGCCCCCGGCCCTTTGCGACGCTTGGGCGGGATGCGCAGCAGCGGCAGAAACTCACGGGCCTTCGAGAACAGTTCACGCAACGAGGCGGGCGGCTGGGGCTTCACCAAACTCCCGATCCGGGCGGCGATTGCATCGAAACCGCCGGGCGTGTGCCCCCCTTCGTGGCACCCTAGCGCCATCTCCATGCGGCGATAACTGCCCCACGCGTTGATGAGCAACGGGATCGACGAACCTTGAACATTTTCAAAGAGCAGCGCCGGCCCGCCGAACCCGCAAAACCGCGGGTCGTTTCGATGTGCGGACGGGCTGCCTGTGTGGGGGGCGGGCTGCCGGCTCACGCGATCGGTGATGGTTGCGATCTCGAGAACCGGTGAGACCGAGGCGGAGATCCGCCTGAGTTCCCCCGCCCGTTCCAGCGCCTGCACAAACTCCCGCGTGCTCTCATACATTCAGGTATCCGATGACCGCCACACCCCAATCCATCGATTCGAACTATCAGCGCGACTGGCCCGCGTACTTCGACGCCGTCCACGATAAGCCGCCGCGGGAGACGCTTCTCAAAGCCCTGGATTTCTTCGATGCCGAGACCCCCGGGGATTCGCGATTGAACCGAACGGCCTGCGACTTGGCGTGCGGGGAAGGCCGAGACACCCGGGAACTCCTCCGCCGCGGCTGGCGCAGCATCGCCGTCGATTCCAGCCCGCTCGGCCTCTCATACACGATGAATAGCCTCGCGAACTCACGGCGTTCCGACGTGACCCCGCTCACGCTCCGGCTGGAGGACGTTCCCACCGTGCTTTCTCACGTCGCCGGGCTCGACCTCGTCAACGCGAGTTTCGCCCTTCCATTTTGCGACCCCGGCCATTTCGCTTCGGTGTGGCAATGGATCGTCAAGTCACTGCGCCCCGGCGGCCGCTTCGCCGGCCAACTCTTCGGCGACCGCGACGACTGGGCCTCTGTCCGCCCCGCCAGCCACCACACCCGGGCCGCCGTCGAGGCCCTGCTCGCACCGTTCACCATCGAACACTTTGAAGAAGCCGACAAGCCGGGCGGCGACGCCTTGGGCGGCATCAAACACCATCACATCTTTCACATTGTGGCCCGCCGCAACGACGGCCCACCAAAAACCTGAACGCGATTCTGAGCCCCCTTTGCGTTGTTGCCTTTCGTTTCTTGGTTTTTCTTTGTGTTCATGCCGTCCGCGGTCGCCCTTCCACCCCATCTGATCAACCTCACGGGACCTCGATCGGCCGTAACCGCTCCGCCAGCACCGCCTCCACCTCCACCCGCACCGCGTCACGTTCCAGCCGCCTCGCATCCACCGGGATGCTGGCCAGAACGGTCTGCGAAGCGTCAAGCACGATCACCGCAGCGCCCGAGCCCGGCACCAATCTCGACACAAACCGCGGCCCCGCCGAACTCCATACCGGTTCCGCGACGGGTTCGCCTCCCTCCTCCGCCGCCTTGCTCCAGCGTTCCTGGGCGGTTGCAATCCCGGCTTGCGCAAACCCCTCCACCGGGAGCATCGCCACCGGCATCAAGATAAACGCCCCGGATTCGAGTTCCCCCCATTTGGCCCGCTGCCGCAGCACCCGCACCGCGTCCACACATGCGCGATGGGCCGACGCCGCATCCCCGATCGACGTCTCGCGCGTGGCATCGAACACCACCAGGATCGCGTACATCGGACCGATCCCCGCCGACGTCGCCGACGCGAACGTTTCGGAAAGACTCCACGGCTCAAAGCCTCGATTCATCAATCCCGGAGTCGGGAGCGTCGAGCCGATCGGGATGTCCGCCGCCGCGGGTCGAAGATCGTGGATCGAAGCCACCGGCTCCCGATCCGCCAAGGCCAACCGGGCCAACGGACCGGTGAGAAGCGTGGCGGTGATCCCCAGCCGCTGAACCTCCTCGGAATCGATGAGCGACACCTTCGATATCCCGTGGGCTCCGCCCTCGCGGGCCGTCAACACCGCCGACCAACCGCCCTCCAACTTGGCCTCAAAGACCCCCGGGACCGAGGACCGGAATGAGTCGGTCGAGAGCGCGGGCATCCCCGCCATCAGATGGATCGACGCCACCGCCGGCACACCGGCCTCGTCGCTTTCCGACGACGCGCTCAAGGCCGCAAGCGCCCACGCCAGTTGCGGCACCGGCAGCGGCGGCAGGACTGCGGCGATCGATCCCATCGGATTTCCGGCGTCGATCGTCAGGCGATAGACCGTCCGCGGGTGGTGCCGGTGCACAGCGCTCAACACACCGCTCGCCACCTCAATCTGCAGGCGGCCCAGGTCTAACCGGATGACACCCGACTCGCCGCTCCGATCGACCGACCACTCGAAACCCGCCGCGGCGGATGTTCCGTCGGTTGCGACCACGTTGACGACGACGCGTTCCGCGATCGACCCGCTGTACGCGTCGCGCACCGGATCGATCACCGATGCGGGCTGTGCCCGGGCCAGGGTGGCGACGAGAACCGATAGCGTGAAAGCCAACACGGCGCGGGTCTTCAAAGACTGTTTCCTCGTATCCCCACCCGGTGGTCAGACGCCCGAGGCGGCCAGCAGTTGCTGCACCGTGGCGCGTCCGGGAACCATCAGGTCGGGCGCTATCGACGCCAACGGTTGGAGCACGAACCGGCGCTCGTGGGCCCGCGGGTGCGGGAGAGTAAGCGTTCGGGCAACCATCACACGGTCGCCGAAGGTGATAATGTCGAGATCGAGCGTTCGGGGCCCCCAGCGGGCTTCTTCGCTCCGTCTCCTGCCCGCGTCACGCTCGATGTCGTGCAGAAGGGCCAGCAACGTGAGCGGGTCGAGCAGCGTGCGAACCAGCGCTGCCGCGTTCAAGAAGGGCGGCTGCGACACCGGGCCTACGGGCTCGGTTTCGATGAACGCCGAGACCGCCACCAGCGACGTCAACGGAAGATTTGCCACCGCCTCGACCGCGCGTTCCAACGTCGCCGCTCGGTCGCCCAGGTTCGACCCCAGCCCGAGCGCGACCAGTGTGGATTCGAGCATGGACACGGCCAAACGCTAGGACCAACTCTGGCCGTAACGGTCTTGAGGCCGGTCGGGCCTGGGTCAGTTCCGCCACACTCCCTCTCTACTCTTGTCGCCATGCCCTCCCCCATCTCCACCCTGGCCCCGCGCGTCATCAACCTCAGCCCGTCGGTCACCATCGCCTTCATGAACCGCGCCAAAGCCATGAAAGCTGCGGGCCAGGACGTCCTTTCGTTTGCGGCCGGTGAACCCGATTTCGACACGCCGCAACCCATCAAGGACGCCGCGATCAAGGCCCTATTGGCCGGGCAAACCAAATACATGCCGACCCTGGGCGACCCCGAAACCCGGCGCGTGCTGGCCGAAAAGTTCACCCGAGAAAACAACATTCCGGGCGTCACCGCCGACCATATCACGATCGGCTCGGGGGGCAAGCACTCGCTCTTTGTGCTCTGCCACGTTCTTTTCGACTTCCCCCAGGACGGCCCCCACGGACGGGAGCCCGCCGATGAATGCTTGATCCCGGTGCCCGCGTGGGTCAGTTACGCGCCGCTGGTGCAGCTGGCGGGCGGCAAAGTTGTGGAAGTTCCCACGACCGTCGAGAGCGGATTCAAGGCCACGGCGGCGCAGATCAAGGCCGCCATCACGCCCCGCACCAAGATGCTCATCCTCAACAGCCCCAGCAACCCCTGCGGCACGATGTACACGCCCGATGAACTCAAGGCCATCGGCAAGGTGGTCGAGGAAGCCGCGGCAACGATCGCCCCCCACCTCGTCGTCCTCTCGGATGAGTTATACGAGAAGATCATCTTTGGCGGCATCCCCCACTTCTCCATCGGCAGCATGCCCGAGATCGCCGACCGCACGATCACACTCAACGGGCTCAGCAAGGCCTACGGCATGACCGGCTGGCGGGTCGGATACACCGCCATGCCCGGCGCGTTCGGCAGAACGTTCACCAACGCCATGGCGACCCTGCAAGGCCAGATGTCGACCAACATCACCAGTTTCGTCTACCCCGCCATCCGCACCGCCATCCTCGAATGCGCCCCGCAGGTGGAGCAATTCCGGACGGCCTTCGCCGCCCGCGCGATCGTCATCAACAACCGCCTCAAAGCCCTCCCGGGTGTCAAGTGCGCCGCCGCGACGGGTGCGTTTTACGCCTTCCCCGACGTCTGCGCCCACTTCGGCAAGACCAGCAAAGGCGGAAAGAAAATCACGTCCGCCCTCGACTTCTGCAACGTCCTGCTCGAAGAGAATCTGGTCGCGTTCGTGCCCGGTGAAGATTTCGGCGGATGCGGCAAGAACCACGTTCGTATTTCCTTTGCGTGCAGCGAAGACCAGATCAACAAGGGCATGGACCGATTCGGGGAGTTCCTGGCCTCGTTGAGATAGAACCCCGACCGAGGCATTCGCCGCGGAGGTTTCAAGCCGCGACCGGCCCGGTGCGCCCGCCGCGGGGTTGAAAGCGGACGGTGACGGTGCCGAAGTCGGGATGGCC
>CAZJXA010000095.1:0-11372 GCA_964549785.1 uncultured Phycisphaeraceae bacterium
GACGTGGGGGTCGCGGCGGGCGGTTCGGATGAACGATGTGGACGACGACCGGCCCACCAAGCCGGGGGCCAAGGTGAGGCGGAACAAACTCGGCGAGCGGATGGATGAAAATCCGGCGGTGGTGGCGCTGGCGATCGCCGATCCGGACTTGGAACAGACCGGGCCGGCTGACGAGGCCGCTTTGAAGCCGGAAGTTGTGGATGAGGATGAAGACGCCGACCTGTCGGCCGAGGAGGAGGCCGAAGAGGCCGCCCTGGCCAAAGAGGAATCGGTGAAGGCCGCCAAGGCGGCCGCGAAAATCGCGAAGGATGCCGGGGGGGCGAAGAACGGGCCCGTTCAGAACGAGCAGGATGCCGGTGAGGCGATCGATGAGGACGACGATCTCCCTGGGGCACCGCAGGTCTTCGATTCCGAGGCCCTCAAGGCGAAGATCGCGAAGTTGCCGATTGTTTTCGGTCAATCCAACAAGCAGGTCGCGACCATCGAAAGCCTGCGCGATTTGCAGGTGATCGATGAGGGCGAGTCGTACCGATTCCCCGGGCTCGATTTGCTGGAGGACCCGGAGGAAAATTTCAACCTGACGCTGGAGAGTTACGTTCGCGAGCAGGCGACGGCGCTGGAGTCGGGCCTTCGGCAGTACGGGATCGCGGGGGAAGTGGTCGGCATCGAGTCGGGGCCGGTCATCACGCTGTACGACATTCGGCTGGCCCCGGGCACCAAGGTGTCGGCGGTGTCGGCGATTTCGAGCGATCTTGCGCGGGCTTTGAAGGCCGTCAACATCCGCATCGTGGCGAACCAGGCGGGGCGGGACACGATCGGCATCGAGGTTCCGAACGCCCAGAAGGAGAAGGTGCGGCTGAAGGAACTGATGGGCAAGAACGAGCGGTTCAGCGGGATGAAGCTGCCGATGTTCATGGGCAAGGACGCCTCGGGCGAACCGCTGATCGAGGACCTTGCCAAGATGCCGCACATGCTGATCGCGGGCACCACGGGCAGCGGCAAGAGCGTGTGCATGAACACGATTATCGTGGGCTTCCTGTACACCAAGAAGCCGAGCGAACTCAAGATGGTGCTGGTCGACCCCAAGATGGTGGAGATGTCGCAGTTCAAGGACATCCCGCACCTGATGTGCCCGGTGGTGACCGAGATGAACAAGGCGGCGGCCATCCTGGAATGGGCCTGCACCAAGATGGACGAGCGGTACGAGTTGTTGGCGGAGGCCGGCTGCCGCGACATCGCGAGTTACAACGAACTGCCCTGGGAAGAACTGAAGGAGCGGCTGAACGCCAAGACGCCGGAGGAAGAGTCGCGGATTCCGCGGAAACTCCCGTACATGGTGTTCATCATCGATGAACTGGCGGACCTGATGATGACGGCGAAGGAAGTGGAAGGGCACATTATCCGGATCGCGCAGAAGGCACGGGCGGTGGGGATGCACCTGATTCTGGCGACACAAAGGCCGCAGGCGAACGTCGTGACGGGCTTGATCAAGAGCAACATGCCGTGCCGCGTGGCCTTCCGGGTGTCGAGCGGGATGGACAGCCGGATTGTGCTGGACGGCAAGGGCGCGGAACTGTTGCTGGGTCACGGCGACATGCTCTTCCTGAACCCGCGGACGAACAAACTGAGCCGCTCGCAGGGGACGCTGGTGGACGACCGCGAGATTCGGAGGGTGGTGAAGTTCATGAAGGAGGTTGCAGCGCCGTCGTTCGAGCGGTCGCTGGTGCAACTGGGTACCAAAGCCGCCGACGGCACCGATGCGGACCGCATCTTGCAGAGCCAGAACAACTCGTCGGCCAGCCTCAAGGCCGCGCAGGAAGACCCGATGTTCACGCGGGCGGTGGAGATTGTTCTCGAGACGAAGCGCGGCAGCGTTTCGCTGTTGCAGCGGCGGCTCGCCATCGGCTATACGCGGTCGAGCCGATTGATTGATTTGATGGGGATCTCGGGCATCATCTCTGACCACAAGGGGAGCGTGGCCCGCGACGTGCTCATTACTCCGGAAGAGTGGGAGATGATGAAGGTGCTGGCGGCCGAAGAGGCCAAGGCCAAGGGCCTCACCTTCCCGACGGCGGATGCGGCGGATGGCATGGCGGGCTCACGGTCGGACACGCCCGCGGCCGACCTGTTCGACGATCCGGTGCGCACGGTTGATTCGCCGGAGCCGGCGCCGTTTGATGCGAATAGTGAGGATGATCGCTAGACGGCCGTGAGAAGGCATGGCGGGGGTCCCAGGTCCGGATAACGGCGTTGCAGCGGCGATGGAGTAGGTCGCGTGGTTTGTGCCGTGTCTCGGCCGGGCGGTGGTCCGCGCCGAGGATTCGCTCGCATCGGTCCCAGGGAAGGTCCGCGTCTGGTGATCGCTGCAAGGCCGGCCCATCAACCCGCGTCAGCATGAGGTTGTCGACCGATTGCCGGACGGATTCGAGAGATTTCTCACGACATCCAAATACGCGAAGCTGGTCAAGTGCTCTCTGGACACGGGTTTGCGGGACATCACGGAGCTGGTGGAGTGGGGCGTCGTCGTCCGCAACCCCGGGCTGGGAAGGTCCGTCAGTTATCGCTTGAACGACACAATTTGCCGGGCGGACGATGCCGACTGACAGCTGTCTGTCAGTCCGAAGCCCAAAGTGGCCGTGTCCCCATTCCGCGGCGGGCGTTCTCCGGGTATGCTCTGGCTGCGGGGCTCAGGCCGAGGTGTCCGAGGCTTGTTCCCACAGCTGAAACCCAACCCGAAGGAGCCGGACTCGTGCCGAATTTCAACCGCGTGTTTCTGATGGGCAACCTCACCCGCGATGTCGAATTGCGGGCCATCCAAGGCGGCCAGAACGTGGCGAACCTTGGTATTGCCGTCAATCGCGAATGGGTGGGCCAAGACGGTGAAAAGCGGAAAGACGTGACCTTCGTCGACTGCGAGGCGTGGGGCAAGACGGCTGAAATCCTGCACAAGTACCTCGCCAAGGGCCGTCCGGTCTTTATTGAGGGCCGCCTCAAGCTCGACTCGTGGGAGGACAAGGAAGGCAAGAAGCAGTCGAAATTGAAGGTCGTGGTCGAAGGCTTCCAGTTTGTGGACAGCAAGCCGGGCGGGCCGAACTCGGGCGGCGGCGATGACTCTAGCTACCAGGGCAACGACAACGGCGGCGGTTCGAGCGGCCAGTCGGGTTCACCTTCCGCACCCCCGGCTCGAACCTACGGCAACCGCCCGTCGGCGCCGAGCCGGCCATCGGCCCCGGCCGAGGACATTGCTTCCGACGACATTCCGTTTTAACGGTTAGACCGGTGTAGGCCGCGTCGCGGCCCGCTTGTGACAGTCCGACCACGGTCGGAAGGACCGGTGGTTGATTCCTTCGGGGAGCGATTTCTATGGAACATTCAAACGCAGCAGACGCTCGCCTCGCTCGCCAACCCTGTGGATGCCGCGGAAGTTCCGCGGGCCTGATTTTTCGTGGAATGGTGTTCAGCGTCACGCGGGTTGTTGATCGCGTGTATCCCACGCCCAACTACGTTCCTTTCGGCAAAAGCCTGGTGGACAGCGCAACGGGTGGCGTCGTTCGGAGCGGCACAACCACCGAAGGCGGGTTGCGGGTCGACCAGAAAGGCCCGCCGCGGCTGGATCGCCTGGAATGACACTGCGAACGTGGGAGACTGCCTAACATGGTCCCCCATGCTGGGGCATCGGGCAACGCCAATCGTCGGCCTGCCGTTGCTCCTAACTCTTTATCCGCCACGCGGATAGAAAGGACAGCACGATGGCTAAAACCGTCAAACTGCTCCTCGTTGAAAACGTTGATTCCCTCGGCATCGTCGGCGACGTGGTGAACGTCCGTACCGGCTTTGCTCGAAATTACTTGCTGCCTCGCGCGTTGGCGACTGCGCCCAGCGACGAACTTGTGAAGCAACTTTCGGCCAAGCGGGCGGATGCACAGAAGTTGGTCGCCGCGGAACGCAAGACACGCGAAGAGACGATCACGAAACTCAAGGGGGTTGAGATCACGCTGGTTCGCTCGGTGAACGATCAGGGAATTCTGTACGGGGCCGTCACGCAACAGGACATTTCGTTGTCGCTCAAGGAGCAGGGCCACGACATCAGGCCCCGCGAGATCCGGATCGCCCAGACCATCAAGCGGGTCGATTCGTTTGACGTCCACATCAAGCTCGATAACGACCTGGACAGCACCGTCCGCGTGCATGTGAAGGCGGACCGCGAACTGGAAGGCAACCGCAAGGAAGAAGCGGAACGAGAGGGCGGCGGCGGCGGTCGTCAGCGCGAAGAGCGCCAGGACCCCAAGGACCGCTGGGAAGAGAAGCAGGCTGCTCGGCGCAACGCGCTCGATGCCGCCATTGCCATGGCCCTCACCGACAAGCCCAAGGGCTTCGGTGGTGGCGAATCCAAGTCCGCGGACTCGGGAGCCAAAGATGGCGGCAAGTCCAAGGGCGAAAAGAAGGGTGACAAGGGCGACAAGAAGGCCGACAAGGGCGAGAAAAAGGGCGGCAAGAAGGCGAAGGCCTGACCCGACCGAGTTGATCGATCGGGGGTCAGTCGGTACCGAAATCTAAACGAAAACCCGGTCGCGATCGACCGGGCTTTTTTATGCGCCGACGGTTTAGCGGGTGGTCATTTGTTCTGCATGTCGAGCGGGACCGGAGGGTCGAACTTTACGATGCTCTTGTTGCCGAGCGTGAACCGGTCGAGCGTGACGCCCAGGCTGACCCGGAAAATGAGGGTGAGTTTCTGATCGGTGCGGCTGCGGGTGAGGGAGATTCCGTCCTGGCTGGCCAACTGGCTGAGCGAGCGGATGGGTTCGCCCGGGGTGTAACGGACCACCTTCCTGGTTTGGTCTTCGTAAATGTAACCGACCGGCTCGTAGACCTGCCCGCCGGTATCCCGGAGCAGCGGGGGCGAGATTTTGTCGACGCCGGCCGCGGCCTGCCCCAAGAAACTGAACTTGGTGCCGAGGGTGACGTCGATCTGAACGATGACCGTGTCGGTGGTCGTCAGCAGTCTCTCGATTTTGAGGGTCTTTTCGAAACTGCCGGATTTGTAGTCGGCGGCGAACGTCGCGAGGCCGTTCAGGATGGTGTTTTTGTCGTCGATCTCCAGCCCGCCGTGGGTTCCCTTCTGGATGATCCAGGGCAGACGGTTGTTGAAGCGCACGCCCTCAATTTGCGGGACCACGTTGGGCTGAAGCGGCTGCCCGCTGCCGGCCTTGACCTCCTGGGTCACGTCAACGGGCAGTTCCGCGGGTACAGCGCCGGTGGAATCGGCCGTACCGGCTGGGCCGGCTACGCCCTGCGGTTTGATGAGAGCGCCCGCCTTGATCGCGGCGTCGCGTTCCGAGGCGGAGCCGAACTCTTTCCATGGTTTCGCCGTCTTGTCATCGGCCACGATGTGGCGGACGTTCTTGACGTAGAGCGAAAGGGGCTCGAAGCCCGGTGGGACAACGAACTCGAACCCGAAGGTCGCCTCGGAGGCACCGCCGGGTGACGCCAGATAGGTGTCATTGGCGTCGTAGCGGAACCGGGCCATCTGGGGGCTGGTACTGTCGGCCTGGCAAGTCGCCGCGATCGGGTACAGCGTTTGAAACTCGTCGGCCTCTTCGACGACCGCGGCGTTCATGATGACCAGCCTGATCTGCGACGCTCCGATCACCTTCTTGCCTTCGCCTTTTTCATTCGCGCCCGCGTTGAACTTGACGACAAAGCCTTCGAGGTGAGAGCCCGGGATCGGGTTTGCCTTGTCGGCGTCGGTGTACTTTTGTGGCACCTTCATCCAAGCGTCGTTCAAGAGATCGCCGGTCGGGAGGTTCTTGCCCTTCCCGACGGTGAAGCGAGCGACCATCTCGAAGTCCTTAGGTTTGACGGTCGTCCGGCCTTTGCCGTCGCCGAAGTTCATGCGGAGTGAGGTCCCGACCTCATCCAGGTTCGGGTACTCGGAAGCGAGAGGGGTCGAAGTCCGGAATGACGCCGCGGACAGTTGGCCGTAGAACTTGGTGACCACGCGGTCGACCGGAACCCACAAACCGCCGGACCGCACGATGCTGCCGTTGGACGAATACGAAAGGGCGCGATGCCCGAGCAACACGGTGTCCAGGCGGAGCGTGCCCAGGGAGATGACGGTGATGCCCGCCACCACTACGCCCGCAACCAGCCCGCACAGCCCACCACCGACATAGTCCGCGACTTTCGGCACCGCGAGGTTGTAGCGGATGACCTTGTCGCACACCAGCCGCAGCACCACGAGGGACGCCACGAAGGGGAGCGCCAGGCCCATGCACCACGCGATCGCCTCGAGGAATGAACTCTTGCCCAGGAACGCGTAAGCCAAGGGCTCCCAGAAGGCGAACGCGATGCCGCCGGCCAGCACCACGCACATCATGTGCAGGAACGCGGAGAAGAATCCGCGGGTGAGCCAGATGTAGGTCGTGACCAGGACAATCGCGATCGCAATCAGTGATAGACCCATTGAACACACTCCAGAGACGGACGCCGAAGGTCCTGTCACACTTCACCCGACACCGGATTCGCGAGGCCCGGACAACCGTCCGTTACCGGCCAAGAGGCCTCAAGGTTTCGCCGCCGGGGCGGGCACGCCGGGTGCCGCGGGGGCGGCCCTTGGTGCCGAAGCCGGTGCCGCCGGGGCGGCTTCCGCCGTGATACGGGCGACCTCTTCCACGCTTGTTACGCCGTCCAACGCCTTCTTGATCGCCGCTTGCTGAATCGTCGGCTGGCCGCGTTTGCGGAGTTCGGTGCGGAGGGTCGCGATGTCGCCGGTGCCGATGGCGGCGAGTTCCGCCGGTTGGAACGCGAAAACCTCGAAAACACCCTCTTGGCCGCTGTACCCGACGCCTGCACAGAGGGGGCAGACTTCGGGCTTGTTCTTGATGAGAACCTGCCCGCCCTTTTTGTAAAGTTGCTTGACCTTGTCGGCCGGCAGCCCCAGTTTCTTCAGGGTGTCGGCCGAGGGCTGGTACGCCAGGCGACAGTTGGTGCAGAGTTTCCGCACAAGCCTCTGCGAGATTACGCCCTTGAGGTTTTTGACCGCGACGTCGTTCTCCCCCACCGCTTTCAGCCACGCCGCCAGAGCCTTCATCGAGTTCTCGGTCGGGAGGGAGACGTAGACCCGCATCCGCTCATAATCGGCCTTGGCGATTTCTTTGGCGGTGCTCGCATCCGGCAGTTCCGCGATTGAAACGACGTCCGGGTCGCGTCGCAAAATGGACCGCACCAACGTCGAAAACTCGGGACCTTCCGATTGAGGGTCGAACTTGTTCTGGCGGACGCCCTCCATCGAGTCCTGGATATCCAGTTCAACAGTCTGGACGTTTTTGGTGTATGCATCGTGCATTTTGGTGATGGCGTACAGGGTTGTGGTGCGTCCGGCATCGGGCGGGGCCGAGATGAGCACGATGCCGCGGCCGTCCGCAACCAACGCCTTGATTTCCGCCATCTGGGGTTCGAGCAGACCGAGATCGGCCTCCTTGCGACGAACCTGACCTTCCGGGTCAACCAGAAGCGTCATCCGGAGACCGGTCTGGGTGCCGCTCGTGGTGACGCGGACCTTCTTCCTGCTTTCGCCGCGCTCGACGGTGAGGGCGGTTTCCAATTTCCTGCGGCGTTCCTGGAGGTCGAGCTTTGCCGCGGTCTTCCAGATATCGATGACCTTGAGCGCATCGGGCCCGGCCAAGATGTCGCCCGGCTGCCGGACACCATCGACGATGTACGAAACCTGGTAGGCGTTGTCCTTGCCCGTGGGGGCGATATCCATCTGGCTGGCGCGGGCGTCGAGCCCCTTCAGGAACATCGTCTCGGCGGCGACGCGGGTGGCGAACTCGGGCTGATCCATGTTGGGCGGGGCGAGCACGGACTTGTCGGACGCCCGCATGACGAGTTCGACCTTGCCCTGCTTCTTCTCGGCCACGCGCTTGGCCTTGGCCTCCGTGAAACTCGAGAAGTCGAGTTTCAGATGAAACTCCTCGGGAACCCGCTCGTCCTTGTTCGCCATGTGCATGAAGACGAAGACGTCGATCGCCAGGAGGAAGACCACCGCCAGCATCCCCATCCAGAAGGCCAGCTCCGTCCGCATGGGCATCAGGATCGCCACGAAGAACGCGACCAACCCGACGGCGAGGTGAACGACGTTCCAGTTCTCACGGGGCAGGAAGAACCGTGCCGCGTGCTTGTCGAAGACCTTCGAGATGAGGATCGCCCAAGGGACGAAGGGGATGAGAAGCAGTATGGGCTTCCACCACGACATGAGCATCAGGCCCGAGCCGAGTATGAGCCCGCTTCCGGAGAAAGACGGATCGGATGAAATCGGCATCGTTTCTGGCATTATGGGCACCGGCACGAACCTCCCGTGGAACGCGGGGTCGGCCCCAAGGCCGATGCGGTCGGACGATCGGACGGACAAAACAACCACCCGGCTGATCCCGGGTACGAAGGGTCCCAAGGATATCACGTTTTCAGGGAGGACGGTTGCTCAAAAGATCGATCCGAAAGGATTTCTTCGCGATACGCCGCGAGCGGGCTCGACTCAAACTCAACCGTCGGGGCCGGACCCCACAGATTCTAAACGCAAAAGCCAGCGTCCGAGCCACGGACATTCTCGCCGCAGCAGGGAAATCTCAACGCCTGCAAGAGCGGGGATACTCCACGCCACTTTGTCGTACCCCGGCATGATTCCGATCAGCCGCTTCGAGGGGGCGGTGTCGGGCGAATCATCGATATGTTCGACGGTGGGGCCGCAGGCAGCCCGGATTCCCTCCATTTTGGCCGTGAGACCCGGGGCCGCGCCGTCAGGTACGGACGAGATTCGTGCCGCGGTCACGCGGGGGCTGACGAAAAGAAGGCTCTCGAACTCGTGGACCTGCACGCAGGGGTGGAATCGATCCCCAAGATCATCTCGAAGATCAGCGGCAAGAGCGGCCTCGATGCGGGGGCCTCGCTGCTCAACCGGCGCGGCAGGGGCGGCGCGACCGGGCCAAGAATCGGGCATGGCGTAGTAATCGACGAGAACCGCGACATGCCGATCTCTACGTTCCTTTGCCAATCGTACCAGTTCGCTTCGATAGGCTGGCCAAGGACGGATACCGCCGCGCTTTCTGCCCGGCGTGCCCACGAGCGTGCCCACGAGAGCGATGCCGGAATTGGCGATTACGGGAGCGATGATGGTGCGGCAGAACTCCCGCTCGGTGTGGCCCTCACAAAGAACGAGGATCTCATGCACCGTTCACCCCGCCACGGATGTTGCCTTTGAGCCAGAGTTCGCCGAGGGTGAAATCGTGCAGCCAATGATCTAAGGCTTCGCCATCAAGCCTCGAGAACCGAGAAGCACCGCTGACCTGGTCGACGGTAATCACGTGCTCGGGCTCAAACTCGCTGAGCAGCACGGGCGATTGGGTCGCGGCGATGATTTGCGTCCTCGTAGAAGCGGAGCGGAAGAGCCCTGCCAGCACGGCGAGGGCCTCGGGATGAAGGCCGAGTTCGGGTTCGTCGATCACGATCGTGGCGGGCGGACTGGGTTGAAGGAGCGCCGTCGCGAGACAGACGAACCGAATGGTTCCATCGGAAAGGTGACCGGGCGAGAAGATGTAGTCTTTACCCTTCTGTTTCCAGGTGAGCCGCACCTGATCTTCGGCTTTGGACTCGCGAACGCCCAGCACGAAGTCGTCAAAGTAGGGCGCGATCCGCTGAACGGTCGTTCGGATCGTCTGGTAGACACCGGGTGACGTGTGCCTCAAATGCAGGAGGAAGGGCGCGAGGTTTTCGCCGGCCGGACGGAGGCGATCGGTCTGTTCGATGCCGCCGTCTCGGCGCATCAGGGCGGTGGCACTGGTGTCGTGAAAGTGGTAGACGTTCCAATCCGAAAGTGACTCGTACACATACCAGTTGGGGCCGTGGTCGGCCGCGAGCCCGGAGTCCTTACTACTCGTCTTGAGTCGCGATTCGGGAACTCCTATTCCGATCGGGTGGGACACTTCACGAACGCCTGAGTATGCAACGTCTTCCCTCCCGATAAGGACGGTGCCCTCAGCCGTGGGTTTCAAGGAAAACGAATACCCGTTGACTCCAAACTTCAGTTCCGCGGAGATCTCTTTCGTTTCTCCAACCCCATCGTGAAAATAGCCGTCGGCCGGACCGTTCTCGAGGACGTAGGACTGAAGTCGTTCGTCGACCATCGCACGGAGGACACGAAAGAACTCGACAAAGTTGCTCTTGCCTGCTCCGTTCGAACCGATCAGGATGTTCAGCCCGCCGAGTTCAAGATCTTCCAGGGCCTTGATCGACTTGAAGCCGCGGATCGTCAGGTAGTCGAGCTTCCTTGCCATTGCACAACCCCCTGCGACCGTCGAACACCCGGCGATGGATCGTCAGGACAACCGCCTCCCGCCAGAAAGAGTGGAATCCTACTGGCGTGACAAAGGATATTGCGCCCTGCTGCCGCCGTGCGAAGAACCACAGACAAGCGAATTCCGGTGTGCCCGGCGTTACTTCCCAAGTTTCTTGAGACGCATCCGGAACTCATCGATGTTGGGGGAGGCTTCCTCGGCGATGCGGAGGTGCACGTACTCGGTTTCGACGAGCTGCACAAGGCTCTCGTTAAAGTCCACCATGCCCGTTTGGCGAGCCTCGACGCTCTTGAGGTACTCGCGGAGTTCGCCTTCACGCGATTCCAGCACGTGCTTCTTGACGACGCTGTTGTTGATGAGGATCTCGAGCGCGGGGATGCGCGCGATATTGGGGTGGAGCGTCGGCAGCAGCTTCTGGTACACGAACGCCCGCATCTGGTACGCCAGGATCTTGCGGACCTGCTCCACTTCCTCCTGCTCGAACAGACCGTAAATACGGCTGAAACATTGCGTGGTGCTCGAGGCGTGGATCGTCCCGTACACCAAGTGGCCGGTTTCCGCGGCGTGGAGGGCCGCATGGAACGTCTCGTTGTCGCGCATTTCGCCGACCAGCACGATGTCGGGGTTTTCACGCACGAGTGCCCGCAGGGCGACCTTGAAATCGAGGCAGTCGATGCCGATCTCGCGCTGGTTGATCGTGGCCTTCTTGTCAACGAAGATGTACTCGATCGGGTCCTCGATCGTCACGATGTGGACGGGCCGACGCTCGTTCACGTAGTCGAGCATGGCCGCGATGGTTGTCGACTTGCCCGAACCCGTCACGCCGCAGAGCAGCACGATGCCGTTGGGCTGCAGGGCGATTTCGCTCATGGCGGGGGGGAGGTACAACTCCTCGAACCGCCGAATGTGGCTGGTGATGAGGCGGGCGGCGACCGAGAGTTTGCCGCGGGCCTGGAAAAGATTCACACGGAAACGGTTGTGATCGTCGTAGTCGTACGCGAAGTCGACCGAGCCCAGTTTGTG
>CAZJXA010000096.1:0-5107 GCA_964549785.1 uncultured Phycisphaeraceae bacterium
ATGGCGCTGGTAAAAAGATTTAAGTCCCTGAACCTTTAGAGCCGACACCGCCACGAGGACGATGAGATCGCAAAAATGGGGCCAAAAGAGCTCTGGCTCTATAATCGCTCTTTAAACGGAGGAGCCGACTTTCATCCGGCAGATTCCGGCCGGATATTTTTGAATTCCGGATGATTTGGAAACTTGCTCAGACTGCGTCCGATAATGTTTATTATTTTAGCAGGTCGACATAATGTTGATTAAAATTGTGAAAGCAAAGCCGCTCTAGGCGCGAGGATGCGCTTTATCGAAAACTTCCATCAGCCTCTGCTTCGATACGGCCAAATATTTCTGAGTCGTCGAGAGTGTTTCGTGCCCGAGCAATTCTTGAATGATTCGAAGATCGGCGCCGCCATCCAGCAAGTGTGTTGCGACACTGTGACGAAATTGATGCGGATGAATATGTTTTCGAAATTTCGTTTTCTTCGAAAGCCGAATCATAAGTTCGCGCACAAAATCGCGATTGATGGATTTTTTTGGATCTTTCATCGATGGAAAGACGTATTCGCTCGTTTGAGGCCGGCTTTTTAAGCGCTCTTTTAGCATTCCAGCGAGCGGAACTTCTCTGACTTTTCGACCTTTCCCTAAAAGGCGGATCGTGCCGCGGTTAAAATCCACGGCTGACCATTTAAGTGTGCAAGCTTCAGTAATGCGGGCCCCCGTTCCATAGAGAAATTCAATCAAGTCACCGATCAGCCCTGGGGCTTCGATGACCTGAAGAATCTCGTCATAGGACAAAACTTTGGGAAGCGATCGAGGTCTTCGTGGTTTTGGAAAATCTATTTTTGGAAGTGCCACTTCTGGATGATGCTCTTTTATAAATTCCAAGAAGGCTCGATGACTACAATGAGCACGATTGACGGAAGCTGGTTTATATTCGGCGATGAGATTCCCGCAATATTTGCCCCAGCCTCGCTCAGAAAAGTTCTCCAAATCATTTTTGAAAAACTTTACAAACACTTTGAGATCGGACTTGAACGCCGTAAAAGTATTTGGACTAAACTTGGATTCTAAAGTCTTCGATTGAAGAAATTCTTCGACAAGCTTTTGAATCTCCATCCCCACCAGGAGATTTTACGTGAAAATGCGCTTTAGATCTCGCTTAAATGAGCGACAAGCAGCTCCGCAAAGTCAGTTAACTGATGACGACGCAGTGTTTCCAAATAGTCTTTCGCTGAAAAAGGCGGATTCTTTAACCGCGCTCGCACTCTAGAAACCGATTCGACCACAGTCATATTTGCCAAGGAATAAAGATGCATCAAGAAATCGTCCGGATGCTGAACGGTGAGACGAAATTTCTTCAGCACCTGTTCATCGAAATCTTTCAAATTGTAAGTGACGATCAAATCTGCCCTTCCGATAACGGCGGCGGCAACGACATGACAGTCATCCGGATCCTTCAATTTTATAGTTGGAATCAGGTGCTCAAATCCTGAAACTACACAATCACGAACATGCGCATTCATTTGATCACGCGTTCGCTCAAGTCTTTCTCTTTTAATATCTTTTCGATCCCTTAAAACACTTCTGATCCATTCCTCATGAATTAGGTTGCTCCATTTGGCCCGAAAGAGATCGCTTAGCGCCAACTCCAGAAACACATCTCGGACAGGAGCCGGATAAAGGATATTGGAGTCGAGGATGACAGTGAAGGCCACGTTTTAATAGCCTATCCCAAGTTCCTGAGCTTCTTTAGCAAGAGCATCCAGAATTTTTCGACGATCCGTATCCGTCTTTTCCTTATAACTCATAAGGTCTTCCACTCGGACACGGCGATGTTTACCTACTTTTCGAAAAGGAATTTTCTTCTCGTCCAAAAGCTCGACCAAAAAAGGCCGAGAGACATTGAGCAGATCGGCAGCTTCTTGAGTTGTAAGCTCTGCATGATAAGGCAGAACAGTGATAGCGTTGCCCTTCGACATTTCAGAAAGCACATGAAAGAAAAGCTCGAGTGCAATCACCGGCACCGAAAGCTCTGTATTTCCCGCAACAACGCGAACCGCGACTCCTCGCCGAGTACGCGCCGTTTTCAAAAACTTGGTAAACGGCTGTAAGGTGTTTGAAGCAATAGCCCTATCCTCACTGGTCGGAATGGCTGGCTTTAGTTCTTTAACGGCTTCCATATGATTCTCCTACCTCCAAAATGTAACATATATTCGAAATAAATGAAATATACGAAATAAATGAATTATTCGAAACTAAAACATAAGTAATTATAGATAGTTATGACCCAGTCGTTCAATGATCACCGACCTTTAAAATTCAAGGTCTGCCAGGCCCTTCTCCAACTGCTTAAGAAAGTCTGCTCGGTGACGTCGGATCGCTTCAATCGATCATCCATTTCGGAATCCGATCACAGCAACTTCGATAAATGAGAACTGTCCTTACTTTTTGTTCTGGGTAGAGAAGACAAAAAACGAGGTCCCACTGTTCCTCGCCTTTCGAGATCCCTCCAACGAGCCGATAACTTCGACAACCATCATCGTAATAACCACCATCCTCCCCACCCAAAGCTGCATTTAACTCGTCCTCACTCTTGCCAACAAAAATCTGATTTTGTACCGCGTCTGCAGCCATTGACGAGCGAAGCGATTCATCGCCAAGGCGAAACTGCTGAGGTTTAAATGGAGCATTCCCCCATCGCTTTTTTGCTTCGGAGTAATTCCGACTCTTCGGCTCTTCAAATAGGACCCAAAGACCAAATGCTATCATCTTGAAGGGCTTAGGGAAAAAAGCAAACGCCGAGCCGAGACAAACGCCGCAAATAGAAATGATTATAAGGGCTCGGCGCACAACTCGATTCATTTTCTCAGTACCTTCAATTTGCCTTCTCGAAGAGCCTTCATCGCTTCGTCTTCCAGCGCATCAAAATCGAAATCATCTCCTAGTTTTTGAGCCGCCGCGATTCCCTGCTCATTATTGTGATTATCCATTTCCACTTCTCTTACAGGCTGGCCTTCGATCTTTTCGTGGGCGTCCAAAAACTCGCGCGTTCTAGCTTCAGATTCTAGATCGCGAACATTTAACGCCGACCAGACATAATGTCGGTACGCATCGCCTCGAGTGTTATGAAGACTCTCTCCAGGAAAATTTTCCTTTGCACTTTGCTCTGCAATTCTAGCATTCTGAAAGACGTGATAAGCATCCAATGGATATTTTCGAATCAAATCCTGCTCTTCATCTGAAAGCGTTCGGCCCGCTTTCCAATTGATCAGCGCGTCAGTTATTGCACGGTAATCTTTCTGCAAGGTGGAGATAACGTTTGCTGATAGGGCCAATCTTTGACCTGCTGCGGGAAGTGCGATAAATTTTGAAGGCCGAAATAGCGGATCCGGTCCAAGCGGCATATATATCTCTACGCGTGCTGAAGAGTAACCCCCCAATGAACTCACTCGAATGAAGTACCCTTCTTCGGCTTTCACCCATCCAAGATCCACGGGCTTAGTTCGATCCGAATGCGGCGCCAAAACGGAAGAAATTACCTCGTATGATCTTTCAGTTTCGCTCAGCAAAGAGCGGAAACTTTCAAACTGATCCTGAAGATTTTTCACCTCTTTTGGAATCAGCTCGTCCAAGATATTGCTCGCTTCATCTTCGAGTCGCCGATTTCCAAAATTAACGCGAGCATTTGGATCGATCTTTAAAAGATCCCGCCGCTGCTCATCTGATAACTCATCAAAGCGAGCATCCGAAAGAAGCGTCCAAACAAGTATCTGCGCTCGTTCATGAGAAATTCCTTCCGATGCATACCTCTCAAGAATTTTCGGGAGCCAAGCTGTCGCTTTTCCTTTGAGTGGCCCCACTCGAAACCCATCTCCCCCGATCGGTCTCTCCTCTCCGGCGTTTACACAAAATGATTCAAGATCGAATGAATAGGGTCGCCCCGGAAGGATCTCAATTTGTTTCCTCTTCGCAAAATCGGTCTCAAGCTTCGATTGTTCTTCGAACAGCAACGATGCAACCGAAAAAATGCCTCTCTCTGCTTCTGTAAGCCTGCCTTTCTTTAATTTGGAAATGAGATCCAGATCTTCAATTTCTTGAATCAAGAAACGCAAGGCTTCCCTAGGAGACTGATAGCCTGCTGGCTTGTCGCGAGAGGGATAGGCGTCTCTCAATTCTGTCGCGACTCTTCCTGAAAGAGCACAACTTGAAAGAACAGAGCACAAAGCTATCAGGGTCAGCGATTGAACAGAAAATCTCATAAATCTTTAGCCCTTTCGTCCTGATCCGCTTTTTCTGCGATTGGAAACCAATTCTGAGAGCGTGAAGGATTCGCTACGCTCGAGTCATTGCCTCGAAGACTCGACATCCGCTGAATGCGAAGCACTCTCAAATCCAAGTGCGTGAGTTCCCCGCCCTCCGTTAAGAGTGAGCACCATGCTTCGACTTCGCTTTCAAACTTCTCTGACGTTTGTGGACGCTCAAGCGGAGTCACATGAACTTTATTCGTTCTTTGAAAGGGAAACTTCTGAATCCAAAAGCACTCGCCAACATTTAAATTCTTAAGTTCATTAGGGTGAATGACATACTCTTCAGATTCGGTAATGGTCCCCTCCCCCACTTCGCCCCATCCAAATCCTGATTGTTTCACTCGGCGAGTCATCGTTTCGCTCGTCTCAGTTCCCACAAATCCCGCGATAAGCTCTGCGCTATCTGGCATTTTTTGAAGAAACGAAATCGTCGTCGAAGTGTTCTGCATAATGCTTGCTGGCATTGAAGCATTGATAAAACTTAAGTCGGAGATCTCCTGGTGCGAAATAACGATCCCCATCCGACTGGATCGCGCCGTCTGCAAAAACCGAACAAATTGAAGAGTGGCAAGCTGGGCGAACTCATCAACGATCACCAGGAAATCCTTACGCTCCGATTCTGGAATTCGATCGCCGATTTCTCCGGAGACCGTGGAAAGGTCCTTGAGAATGACACGGCCTAAACGCTCAGCCGTCTTATCAAATCGACGAACATCCATCAGAAAATAAATCATTTCTTGGTTAAGAACTGCGTCTAAAAGATCAATGCGTCGCCCTTTCGAAGCCTCAAGTAGCGGGCCAAATTCGGAATTTAAAAG
>CAZJXA010000096.1:5117-11336 GCA_964549785.1 uncultured Phycisphaeraceae bacterium
ACTGAGAGCAATCCCTGAAGATTCTTAAGGCCATCTCGCTTTCGAAGGTGAAGATTTAGATCCTCGAGATCGAATTTGAGACTCTCCTCCCCCTCTGGCAATAACTCGATCAGGATCTGAAAGCTGATTTCCTGGCGCGCACATTCGGAGATGTCTCTTAAAGTAAATACTTTACCGCTCTGATCTCGAATCAAAACAAAGGCCTTCAAAATAATACTTAAGAATCGCTCGGCTTCCTTTTCATAGAAACTCTCGGACCACTCGCCCATGCCCATAATTTTATCTTTAATTTCAGAAGGAGAGCCCCGCGCGATCGGATTATAAGCACAGCTCAAGTCCGGCTTGGACAGCGAAAAAACCTTGAACTGGTTTAGTCTGCCCGCATGACTGACCCGAACAAGCAAATCCTCCAAAACATCGGCATCCGCCTTTAGATCCAAAAAGCAAAAACCTTTTCCTGTTCGAATTCTCTGATCGAGCAAATGAAAAAGAAAGGTTGTCTTTCCAAAGCCAGACGCCCCCACGATATGAATGTGTCGACTGAGTGCTTCCTCTGGTATTATCGCCTGACGACCATTTTCATCAACCCCGAAAACGATCCCCACTTCGCTCCACGATTGATTTTCAACACTGGACCTCAGCAACCATTCATCTCCAGCCCTTATCGCAAAAAAAATGACTGCAAGGGATAGAAAAACGGCGAACCCAAAATCAAGCGCAACGATCAGGTTTGCATGTGATAAAAAATCACGAGATAGGTAAAAGGCACCGACCGAAACGAAAGCAATTCCAAGGACCCAAAGCGAAAAGGGCACGCCCCTTTTCGCTAGTCTCTCGAAACTCGCTATGAGGCTCGTGAAAAGTATGCAAGCTCCAAACCAAGTGACTACCAAGTAAAAAGACTCAAAAACACTGAACGTCAAAAGCATCGCACATAACACAGCGAGTGCGGTCGAAACCTCGGGCACTCGAGTTGGCGACAAATTCAATAAACTCTCTAAAGGATGAAAAACCACAGTCCCCAATCGTTGGGCAAAATTATAAATGCGAACCCATGACACTTTCCGTTTTCGACCTCTTTTATCTATGGGCTTGAGGACCGCAGCCACCGAACAACCAAACCCAAAAATGAGTCCTAGGAAACCATAGAAAAACACGAAATTTCCTGTCTCCTTCACGGCAGCGGCTGCCCTTGGACTCACAAGGTGCTCTGCCAGAAAACTCTGAAACCTTCCAAAATCTGATTTTAAAACAAGCGAAGTCAAAACATCGAGCCGAGTGAAATACCCGAAGGACCCGCCTTCATTTTGAAAAAATAAATAATGGCCGAAGAAAACAAATCCAACTAGCAGAGCTAGACGAATGGCTGGAACTGCCCAGTGTCTCTTCAAGGGCGACCAAAGGAGGGCAAAAACGAATCCACCCAATAGAATGGCCGGCAGAAGTGCCAGCAAAAGGACCGCCACAATCAATTTAAAAAATCCAATAATAGCGTCGACACTTGCAGTCTCAGAATTTTTATCATCACTCATGTTGTAAGCTCTTTTTTCTCAAGAACCAAAAACGAATCGCCTCCCTTTGGCAAACTCAGCTCGATGGCCTTTTTAATCTCAGGACTTCTCGATACAAAAAGAACTCGTTCAAACCACCTTTCAGATCGACTCATCATTTCCAGAAATTCAGAGATCCGAGTCTCATATCGGGCGCGGGATTTCTGCGTATTTTCAAACTCAAAGGCGACTCGATCGCCCGAAGGTCCAGTAAAAATAGCATCTGGAACGCGCACTCCTTGTAAAACTTTATATCGCTCAGTTTGCGAAGTTTCGCTCGCCCGCTCAGACTTCAATAGCTTCTCAGAAATCCAGCCTTGACCGAGTTTCTTTCTCTCAATCGCAAGCCGACAATCAACAGCATGCAGATCATGCTCAAGGTACCGGGGATCGACTTTTGTTAATGGCCGCGGCAGCCGTCGGCCATTAACTCTTGACGAAGCCAGATCCCAGCCCTTTCGTGTGGAGTAAAATACGGCCGGAAGATCAACAAAAACCCTCGCACTCTCAATGAAGCCCTGCCGATTCAAGAAACTCAGTCTTTTTTTTGCGTACTCCTCCGATCGACTCTCGGCCCATCGAAAAAAGCCCTCATAAATCTGCGAGCGCGTCGCCCACTTCATCTCACAAAGAAATTCCATCACCTTCAAATCGCGCTCCGAAATCCGAACCCTTCTTTCTTCCCTCCTCCCAGCTGCCTCCCCCCTCTCAAACTCAAAGTCCATACTCAATTAATCTCCATCAACGAATCTCACAAAACTAAAGTAACCATCTCCTACCCAGCCACCACTTGACCATTTACACGACCATCGTGAGGGTGAATGGTCAAGTGGTGGCGACACAGTAGATTCATAATTTATAAGCTATTGATTTCACGTATTTTTTTTTAATTGAAATAGTCCCAATAGAAGGTGCTTAAGATGGGTAAATAGTAACGCCTTCTATAGAGACCTTCATGCTCATCGGCAATGATCTCTCGAACGGAATGTACGTACTGGGACAAGCTTTACTCTTTGGGCTATCAGAACCTTTTCTAGCCACTGGCGACCGCGGAATTGAGAAGCCTTCATTCATTTTGGGAATTGTTGGAAAGCTGTTTCCTCCCCTATTTTCTTAAAAACGAACAAAAAAACCACGCATAGCGCTGACACGTTGTTTCACATGAAACTTTACACATAGAAAATCGTGCAAATCGGTAAACTCGCTAACAGGCTCTAAGCAATGCGTTAGTGAGAGTTTGAGGGCAAACTGCCTCCTATGAAAGAAAATGCGATAGCGAGGAAATTGAAAAATGAAATCGCACGTCTCGTCCCCCTGATATGCCTAGGCATATTCAAATAATTGATAACTTAATAATAAAAAATATTGCCTAGGCAATTTTAGATGCCAATCTCTATGTAAAATTTTTTTGCCTAGGCGAAGACTAGGCGATGCCTAGGTGCATTTTTTAAGAGTTGGATTATTTTTTAAATGTATTTGCCTAGGCATTATATAAACAGAACTTTGAGCTGAAATAAGATCGGCCAATAATTTAAAAATCAGTTCGCCTAGGCATTAATTATTATATTCGCCTGTATCGCGCTATTAACGCATTTAATTTTTAAATCATGCCTAGGCAGATTTTTGAATATCGCGCCTATTATTATTTTGCCTAGGCGCTAACTAGGCGCCGCCTAGGCTTTGTAAATATTTCTTCAAAGAAAATATGCCTAGGCGTTTTTTTTCAATTTCGTAAGCTACTCAAAATATTCTGCACCCACGGTTCCGTAGGCGAGTTGGTTTTTTTGCCTAGGCAATATCAAGTTATGACTAGGCGGTGACTAGGTATAAATCGGATAGAAACAGAATGAAATTCTCTGCTGACTGAAATCGACATTTAGACGGGTCCCCACCATTTGGGGTTCATATTTACAACGCAAAGCGCCTAAGTAACTGATTTTCTTTATTAATCTACCGAAAGTTCTTGGTGTGAGCTGAAGTCCCGTGTTTCAATATGTTTAAGACACTGCTCATTTACAGGCGCTTGCTTAAACGGAGGATTAAAATGGAAAACACAGCATCAACTAACTCAGCAGAATATTCTCTCAGCATTGCCGAACTTGGCGAACTCATGGGCATCACGGTCCAAGGCGTTCATCAATTGATAAAGAGAAATAAACTTGAATCCGAGAAGATCGGATCTCAAAAATATCTTCTGCCTCAAACGATTCGAAAGATTCTTGAAGCTAGGGGAGTGAAATACCGATCAAAAATTATAAGTATCCAGGCCAACAAAGGTGGCGTCGGGAAAACGACGACTGCTTACCACATCGCCATTAGAGCTTCGATGTATGGTGCAAGAGTTCTGTGCGTCGATCTCGATATGCAAGGGAACATGACTCAAGCTTTTCAAGTTAAGGACCCTCGAGTTCCGGTCTTTTATGATGTGTTTAAGGGAGATATAAATATTGCGGACGCCATAGTTCCGATCTCTCAACATATTAAAATTCTCGCGAGCCATCTTGCTAACAGCAAATTGGATAAGGCTCTCGCTCAAGATACAAAACTAAATATCAGTGAAGTCATCAGAAATATTTTACATCCAGTCATGGACCAATACGATCTCGTTATCGTCGACTGTGCGCCTGCTCTGTCCCATCTCAATACTTGTGTCGCTCTAGGTTCCGATATGGTCATTATCCCCGTGAACCCTGATCCCTTCGCAGTAGAAGGGCTTACTCAAACAATGGAAGAGCTTCAAGAAATCCAAAGAAGGTTTAAGGCAAAATTTGAAATTAAAATTCTTTTTAATAAGTATGATGCGCGAGAGAAGAGTTCATTTGATTATCTAACGACACTTTCAGGCAAGTATTCGGGGTTATTTTTTAAATCCTTTATTCGAAACAATGCCGATCTAAAGAATGCAATCATCGCGAAGAAATCGGTTTTCGATTATAAGCAGGCACCAGCTCGAGAGGATTATGATCTTCTTACTCGCGAAATTCTTGATCTGAATAATCTTAAGGAACAGTCAGAAGCTGCATCTGTCGAAATTAAACGGCCCACTCCATCGATGCCCGAAAAATCAACGGTAGAGAGTCCAGCACATGCCTAATCTTGATGATTTTCTCAACAAAGTAAAAAAGAAGGGCTTTCAACGCACGGTTGAAGAGCGCCCTTTCTACGATAAACCCATGAAAGCTGAAAAGGTGGCGGCAGAAAAGACAAAATCTTCGAGCGCAAACACGCAAAGCTCCGGCGACATCGAGAAGCCAGTTCTCGAGAAACAGAAATCCAGCAAGGCGATAGAAAAAATAGTCGAAGCTAAAGCTGAACCAATTATTTCAAAGGCAAAAATTTTGCCTAGGCAAAGCGATATTGAATTAGCACATCGCCTAGCCTCTGCCGAGCCATTGCCCACTCAAAGCCTAGGCAAAATTTCGAAAATGCCTAGGCCAACTGAGAGATCTTTGCCTAGGCACGATGCCTACTCATCAAAAAATGAATTTGTTTCTCTTCGAACATGGCAATACGACCTGTTGAAGTTTTTTTTGCAGACGAAATCAGATCGTGAAGAAGTAAAAGCGACGTATCCAGAACTTGCGATTCGATTTGGTCGAGATGGTTCAAATATCCGCAAACACCTTAAAAAAATGATAAAGACCGGGCTTCTTCATAAAGTTGCTTCTGGATGGATCGACGATCAGCAAGCTTCGGTATATCGCCTGAATGTAATTCAGATGAATGAAATTGTTGTTCAACATGAACTTCGGCGCATGCCTAGGCAAAATGAAATCGATCTGCCTAGGCACGATGGACGTAGTAGTAGTAATAATTATTTAAATTCTACTACTACAGAAGAACTGCCTAGGCATTTTGCTGATCGAGTAGATATTTCAATGATAGATCTATCAGCCGTTCAAGGCGTAGATCGTCAAAAATTGAAGAAATATATTTCAAAGTACTCAACGCTAGAATCTCTTCAAGACTTCGTGGACCGAGTTGCATGTGCCATTAATGGTCAAATTGGAACAAAGAATGAGGTGAAATTTCCTGGTGCGTTTATGGATTCATGCTTTGATAGGGGAGTAGATGTTCCGGCGACCTATAGGTCTCGACGAGCATTAATTGAAGAAGAGCATTTGAAACGCGAACAGGCTGAACTCGACCATCTTAAAAAGATTCAAGAAGAACGAAAAAAAATTGAAGGTGAAAAGCTTAAATTGAAATTCGAGGATTGGTTAAGGCAAGCCGGCGCGGTGCGAATTGCTGAATTTGAGGCTGAAAGAAGCCGAATGTTTCCAAAAAATTCCGAATTTGATGTTCCTGCCAAGGTTCGAATGAATCAATTGAGACAAATCCAGGCAGACACTTTCATTTTAGAAAATGGTCTGGCAATGACGTTCAGAGAAAGCTTAGTAAGTTAAGTCAGAGTCTTTTCAAAAGCCTTATGTCTACTCGTAGATCCGTTTTCTAGCTTCAGAAAATGAGTTTGTTCCTACTTGTTCCCATGCCAATTTTTTTCACTTGGAGGGAAAGTTGGAGCGCGGATTTACGGGGTGAGTTGAATTTTCGAGAGAGCAGGAGAGTTGGGATTTTCAAATACAGGTAGACATAAGATGTTTTTGTTTTGTATGAGCTGACCAATGGATAAAGTGCCTTTCACCGGAACTATCATCAGCGTTAAGGC
>CAZJXA010000097.1:0-11288 GCA_964549785.1 uncultured Phycisphaeraceae bacterium
GGTCGGGCTCGTCCGCCTCGCGCCAGGTCGTGGACGCCTCGAACCTTGCACGAGGACGCTGCCCGGCTGATACAGACGCTGACGGCGATGTCGACAGCGACGACATCGCGGCATTCTTCGGCGGTTGGGATTCCGGTGATGGCGACTTTGACGGCGACGACGACACCGATTCGGACGATGTCGTCGGCTTCTTCAGCCGGTGGGAGATGGGGTGCTGATCGGCTACCGTTTTGGATGCGCTACCGCCCCGTCGGCCGATCCGGCATCAACGTTTCCGAAATCGGCTTCGGCTGCTGGACCATGGGGGGGCCGAACTGGTCCACTTCCAATGGGCAGTCAATCGGCTGGGCCGACGTCAACGACGCCGACGTGCTGGCGGGCGTAAAAGCCGGCCTTGATGCCGGCGTCAATCACTGGGATAACGCCGATATCTACGGCAACGGTCGGGCCGAGCGCACGCTGGCCGAGTGTTTCAGGAAGGTCGGAGTGGCCCGCCACACGCAGGTGATCGCGACGAAGGTCGGCCACTTCAAAGGGACGGCCCCGCACGCCTACGAGCCCGCCCACATCCGCAACCAGTGCGAGCAAAGCCTGAAGAATCTCGCCACCGACCATATCGACATCTACTACTTCCACCACGGTTCCTACATCGGCCCGAGTTACACGACCGAAGCCCACGACTATCTCCACGAAGCCGCCGAGACCATGCACGCGCTTGTCAAAGAGGGCAAGGTCCGCGCGATCGGCCAATCGGCCTATTCCGACGAGGACTTTGAGCGCGCGGTGCCGGTGCTGAAACCCGACGTCCTACAGAACAGGGCCAACCTGCGATTCAGCGACTTCGTTCGGCCCGGCTCGCGCTGCCAGCAGTTAATGAACACGCACGGCTGCTCGTTCGTGGCCTTCGGCCCGCTCGATCAAGGGATCCTTCTCGACAAGTTCGATCCCGATCATCCGCCCGCCTTCGAGGAAGGCGATTATCGCCGCTCGCGCAAAGACTTCACCCCGTCGACGCTGCGGACCATACGCGAGAAACTCTCGGTCGTGAGATCGCGGCTGGGTTCCCACGAACGCGACCAGGTCGAGGTGCTCGCGTCGGTCGCCCAACGCTGGCTGCTGGCGCATGCCAACGTCTGCTCGGTCATCCCGGGGTTCCGCAACGAGCGCCAGGCCCTCTGCAACGTCGCCGCCGCGAAAGACGACAGCATGTCAACCGACGACGTCGAGTGGCTGCGCGGGGTGTTCGGATGACGCAGACCGTCGGCTTCGATGCCGCGGGCTCGGTGGGCTGGGGCCGTGCCGCCGCCATGATGGCCTCCGACATCAAACTCGCCCACTCGGTCTTCGCATTGCCGTTCGCGGTCTTCGCCGCGGTGTTGGCCGGCCCGGTCGCGGGGTCGTCAGCCCGGGAGTGGTCCTTGTTCGCGGCCAAACTCGGACTCGTGATCGTGTGCATGGTCACGGCCCGCACCTGGGCCATGCTCGTCAATCGGCTGCTCGATCGGGGTATTGACGGCGAGAACACGCGAACCCGGGGCCGGATATTTGCGTCCGGCGCACTCTCCGCGCGGGCCGGCTGGATCGCGGCGTGCGGGTGCGCGTCGGCGTTCGTGTTCGCGGCGTCCGGCTTTCTGTGGTTCGGCAACGCCTGGCCGATTCTCCTTTCGCTGCCGGTGCTGGCGTGGATCGCGTTCTACTCCCTCACCAAACGCTTCACCGCGCTCTGCCACGTCGTTTTGGGCATCGCGCTCGCGGCCAGCCCGCTCGCCGCGGCCCTGGCGGTTCGGCCTGAATCGCTCATTGACACGCCGACGCTGTGGTGGATCGCGGGATTCGTCACCGGCTGGGTCGCGGGGTTCGATGTCATTTACGCTCTGCAGGACGAGAGTTTCGATCGGTCGCGCGGGCTTTCGAGCATCCCGGCCCGGCTGGGCACCGCCCGGGCTATATGGGCCAGCCGAATCCTGCACGCGGCGGCGTGGAGCTGCCTGATGATCGGTTGGATGGCTCTTTGGCCGCGCCTGGGCCCGATGTTCGGCGTTGGCGTCCTCGCGGTGGGTGGGCTCCTGATCTGGGAACACCGGATCGTCGCCCGGCGGGGCCAAGCGGGGCTCCAGATGGCGTTCTTCACGGTCAACGGAATCGTAAGTTGCGTTCTTGGGTGCCTCGGAATTCTCGACTCGCTTTCCTAAAGGCCATCAGTGAAGACGTTTATGCGACTAAGGCAACGATGACTGCAAAATCGCCATGAAGTGGTAAAATTGTTACCATCTCATGGTTTTTGAGCCGACTCCGCCGAGAATGTCCGTCGATGCGAACCCGCTTCGTTGCCGAAAAGGGTCCGATCGGCACTCCTCGACACCCGTGTCGTGGCGATCACCGGTCCTCGGCAGGCGGGCAAGACGACGGTCGCCCGCTCGCTGAGCGAGCATCGGGCGTTCATCAGCCGCGGTCACGCCGCATCCTTCGACGCGGCCGCGACCGATCCGGTGGGGTTCCTGGCGGCCTATGACCGACAAGCGGTCACGATCGACGAGATTCAGCGTGTTCCCAAACTGTTCATGGAGATCAAGCGCCGGGTTGATCTTTCGGATGCTCCCGGTAAGTATCTGCTGACCGGTTCGGCGGATCTGCTCACCACACCTCAGATCACCGATTCGTTAGCGGGTCGGATGCAGATCGTCCAAATGTGGCCTTTCTCGCTCGACGAACTGGCTGGTGAACCAAGCGACTTTATTGAGCGAGCGTTCGCACCCGCGATGGTCGCTCGTACCGACGCCGTTTCGCGTGTTGATGCGGTGGACGCCGCGGTTTCCGGCGGATTCCCGAAGGTATTGCGCCGCGCTGATCCGTCCCGGCGGGCCGACTGGTTTGAGTCGTATGTTTCATCGATGATCTCGCGCGACATACGGGATCTGGCGGGGGCCGTGGACGCGACCGCGATATCCGCAACACTGCGGGCGATCGCCGCGCCGATGGGGTCGACTCTCAACATTCAGGACATCTCCCGGACGCTCGGCGTCCCGCACACGACGCTGCGGCGCTACATCGCGCTTCTGGAAACTGCATTCCTCGTGGGCCATGATCGCGCCCTGGTCAACCAATTGGACATCGAGAACAACCAAGGCCCCGAAGGCGTTCATCACCGACAGCGGGCTGGCGGCTCATCTGGCACACGCCACGGCGGCGTCGCTCGGGCATGACCGGGCAGGGTTTGGACCCATCTTGGAGAACTTGGTCGCGACCGAACTCTTGGAGCGGCGAGGTTGGGCGAAAGCAACGGTCAAGGTTTTCCACTTTCGCGACGCCGCCGGGCGAGAGGTTGACCTGGTTCTGGAGCGGAGCGACGGGGCGATCGTGGGCGTTGAAGTGAAAGCGTCCGCCACCGTGTCGCGGGACGATTTCCGCGGGCTCCGCGCGCTGCAAGAATCCGCGGGGACGCGCTTTGTACGGGGTGTCGTCGTGCATACCGGCACCGACGAAACCGCCTTCGGCGAGCACCTCTGGGCTGTTCCGCTTCACGCACTGGCAAATCAACCGGCCCGGGCCGACCGTCCCGGCTGAGTCTCCCCTCACGCGGCGTTCATCGGGCCGCCCTTAGCATTGCTGAGAGTAAGAACGACCACCACCGACAACGGCGGCTGCTGTGACGTGGGGTTCGGCGATCGGATCATCGATCAACGAAAAAGGCGGATAGGCCGCCAGAGGGGCGAAGTTCCATGGCAACCGGCGGCGACGGATACTGGGGTAAGGGCGACAACGCGGGCTCGTCCGGCGGCGTCCCGGGCGGGAGTTCGAGCGGCGGTGGGGGGCCCAACGACCCGAAGAGTGATTTTTGGTCGAAAGCCCAGGTCTCCAGGCGCGAGGCCGACCAACTCGCCAACAACCCAGGCTTGGTGACCGAGAAGAAGAACCAGAAGCCGCGGCGGCGGCGGAACATCATCCTCAGCGTGGCCGCGCTTCTGGTACTCACGGCGGGCGTGGCGGTGGTCTTCGCCCCGCAGATCGCGAGCGGTCTGGCCCCCGGAATCATCAAGAGCAAGTCCGCTGAAGTGCTGATGGGGTCGGCGACCGTTGAATCGGTTTCCCTCTCCTGGGGCGGCCCACAACGAATCAATGGTTTGACCCTGTACCACGACGGGACCGAAATCGCGAACGCATCGCTCGTGACCTCCGCGGGCCTGATGGGACTGGCCCGGGGCGACCTCGACTTGGGCGAGGTGGTGATTTCGGAGGCCCGTGCGGACGTCGTGAGAAACAAGGACGGAACGACGAATATCCAACAGGCGTTGACGCCTCGGAAGCCCTCTTCGACATCGGCCGCTGGGTCTGCTTCGGGCGAGCCGGCGAAGGTCCCTGAGGGTTTGCGGGCCAAGGTGACGATCGAAGCGTTGAGTGCCTCCTACACCGACCGCTCGCAACCGCCATTGGCCTCCGGTGTCGCGACAGGTGTGACGCTCCGAAAAGTTCGGGGAGATATCGACATTGAAACCGGAGCGCCGTTGATCGTGAAAATCGCCGGGGACGCCTATGAAGGCGCGTTCCCGAGCGGTAAGAGCCCGACCGGAACACCGGGGACGATTTCTGCGGACGTGCAGTTGTCCGACTGGTCGGCGGGAACGGGCGAACTGACGCCCCGCAACGTCAAGACCAAGGCCGCGATCGAATTGAAAGGGTTGCCGGTCGCGCTCGCCGATGCGTTCGCGCCCATGAAGGCTTCGACCCCGGGCGGGCCGGTTCCTTCGTTCGCCAAGGCGCTCGGGTCTCGGATAGATGTTTCCCTGAAGGCCAACGGGGCGCCGAGCAACATGACCGGGACGCTCACGGCCTCCGCCGACAACCTCTCGGCCACCGCCGACGTAGCATGGAAAGACGGCTTCATCGTCACCAACACGCCGCTGGCCGCCTCGATCAAGGGGTCGGCTCTCTCTGAACTGGTCCCGGCCATCGCGGCCGGGTTGGCGGGGCAGTCTCAGGCGACGATCGATGCACTCCCCGACGTATCCCTCACCGTGCGGCAGTTCCGCATGCCCTTTGCGAACGACAGTCGCCCGCTCAACCTGAAGGGGACCAGCGCCGACCTGTCGCTCGCCCTCACCCAGACGACGGGTTCCCTCGCGCTCCGGCCGGGCGAAGCCCCGCAACCGTTCGTGCTGGCGCCGCTCGATCTGCGTGTGACATCGACCGATCTCGCGGCCGGCGTCACCGCATCGGCCAACAGCACCCTCACCGTCGGTGGGCAGCCCGCGGGCGTGATCGCGCTGGACGCGACGTCAGGAAGCGTGCTCGATCCGAGCGGTGCCCCGGTCTCGGGGTTGCCTCCCGGACTTCGCGGCACCGCGAGCATCAAAGGCATGGCCACCGCCATTGCCCAGCCCTTCGTGCAGGCTTCCGGGCTCGAACTCGCGACCGACGTCGGCCCGATGCTCGATCTGACGGTCAACGCCACCAGCGACGATCCATCCGCTGCCAGCGGAGTTCCTGGCTCGACTGGCGGCGGCACGTCGCTCACTCTGGACCTTCAAAGCCAGAACGTGAAAGCCAACGGCGGCATTCACATCGACCCTGCCAGCATCCGTGTCGGGGCCCAGGGCCTCTCCATTCAGATCGCATCGATAGGCAATCTGGCATCGCGCTTTGTCAAGCCCGAGACGGGGTGGGCGATCGGTGCCGCGGCTTCAAGCCCCGCGACCGTTTCAATCTCCGAACTCGCGCTTACCAAGGACGCGAGCGGCGCCTTCGTCCTGGGCACTTCCAGGCTGAAGGCCGACGTCACCGTGGCCGGACTCTCCGCACGGTCGCTCAACGCGCCGGCTGAAGCCCCGATCGAGATCGCCTCGTTCACCCTCAACACGTTGCTCAGCGAAGGCGACGCGTCGATCAAAATGAACTCGGCGATGTCGCACGCGGGCAAAGCGTTCACGACGACCGGTGACGTCAAGGTCGCGGACATCTTGGCCGCAAGTCCCAAGCCCGGCGAGTCCGCGATGGCCCCCATCGAGGGTCTGCGGCCCGAAGGCTTCGTACAGGTGACCGGGATGCCGCTGATGCTTGTCAACGTCTTCGCGCCGCCCACGCAGGCCGTCGCCGCGCCCCTGGGGCGATGGCCCGGACCGAACGACCCACTCGACTCCTTCACGATCGAACCCCCGGTCGCCGGGCTGGCCGGAGCCCAGCCCGATGGACGACTCTCCGACCCTCCGACCAGTCCGGCCGCCGCTCCGGTGCCAGCGGCCGGTGTTCAGGCCAGCGCACCGCTCGATCTGGGCCAACTTCTGACGAGCGCCGTCGGACCGACGCTGGACGCTCGAATCGACAGCAAGCCCGGCCAGCGAGCGGGCCAGATCGACCTGACCGTCGGCGCGAAGGCCGAACGGCTCGAAATCGACGGCGGCGCGGCGGTCACGCGTCGTGAGTTGGCGCTGCAGCGAACCACCGCCGTGGCCAGGGTCACCCCGGAGACGGTGCAGGGCTTGCTGCGTGAGTTTGCGCCCGACGTGAAGGGGATGCCCCGTCTGGTGCAGCCCGGCACGATCGAACTCGTGGTCGACCCGCTCGTCATCCCGCTCGACGAACAGTCTAAACCCCTGCTGAATCAGGTCGGCGTGGCGAAGATCGCGATCACGGCCCCGCAACCGATCATGGTCGAGGGCCTCACCACCGCCGCCGCGGACGGGACCGTGCGAGATATCGGGCGGATCGGCGTTGAAGAACTCTCGATCACGGTCGAAGCCCCGGTGTCCGCCTTTGTGTCCGCCGTGGGCTTGTCGGATCGCAAGGTTCGTGCGGCCATCGCCGCGGCAGTCGTGGGCGGGTTCGAGGGCGCCACCGCCACGAAGCCCATTCTCCGGCTCACCGGCGATATCGACGCCGAGGTTTCGAACGGCAAACTGGCCGGCGGTTCTGTGGCAAATGTCACCATGGACCAGATTGATACCGCCGCGCTTGAGCGGATCATCGGCAACGAGGGCGCGTTGACGGGCACACTCGGGCGCACCGCCGATGCCCGAGTTTCGGTCCGAATGAGCCCGCCCGACGGCGGCGGCCCCACCGACCTCGCCGCCTCCAACTTCGACATCACCGCCGCGCTCGCGGCCCCCAACGTGGAGACCACGGGCCCGGTCAAGGTGTCGATGACGCCCGCGGCGGTCCGCCTGAACGAGCCCGCGCGATTCATCGTGCGGATCGACCCCGCGATGGCGAACCCGTACCTCAACCCCAAGCCCAAACCGGGCGAGCCGGCCCGCTCGCCCGCCGCGACGCTGACGATGACCCAACCGGCCGCAGTCACTCTTACCCTCGATTCCTTCGTGATGCCACGGAAAGCGGGGAGCGACAAGTTTGCGGCGGGGACGTCCCTCACGATCCCGACGCTGGCCTTCGCGACCGGCGATGGTCACACCATCGGTCTGGAAGCCACCGAGTTAAAAGCCATCACCGATTCAACCCAGGCGAACCCGCCGCTCACATTCCGGCTGGAATCCAAGCGCGTGATGGTGGACGGCAAAGCCGCGAACGAGCCCGTGCTGTTTCAGGGCCAGATCGATAATCTGGTCGACCAGACCGGAGCCGTGAGCACGGAGCGGGCCACGCTCTCCGCGGGCGGTCGTTTCGGCGGCGTTCCGACGGCACTGATCGACGCCCTGGCCCGCAAAAACGGGATGCTGGTCGATGCGCTGGGGGAGTCTGTCACGGCAACGGTCGAGGCCCGGCAGGTGGCATTGAAAGGCTTTGGAACCCCGGGAGCTGCGGATTCGGCGATCTCGATCACCGCCGAAAGCCCGCGTGCCAAGGCCAGTGTTCGCGGCAACCTTGGTGCTGCGGTGTTTACTTCGGTAGAGCCCGTCACCGCGTCCGTCGACGAGATTGTCGCGGCCCTCACGAATCGCTACTTGGGCAGCGTGCCGGTGCTGGAGAAACTCGAAAAGGTGCGCGGCCAACGGCCCGCCAGCGTGCGGGCCGAAGGCCTCACGGTGCCGCTCGATAACGACATGCGTAAGTTGAACGGCGAGATTCAACTGGACCCGGGCGAACTGAACTTCACACTGAGCTCGGCGATCAGCGAGTTGCTGGGCGAGGGCAAAATCCAGGAGAAGGGGTTCATCGGACAGAAACTCAAACCCGTCTCCCTCAGCGTTCGTAGCGGCGTGGCGACCGTGCAGCGCTACTCCCTTCCCTTGGGAGAGTTCACGATCGAGGCCGAGGGCTCGGTGGACCTCGTCAACGAGCAGGTCGACATCGTGACGTGGATCCCGGCGACGTTGGTGGCCGACGAGATCTTGGTGGGAATCGTCGGCAAAGTCGGAGCGCCGGTCACGGCCCTGTCGAACGTGCAAAAGGTTACGGACGCGGTCCGGCAGTACGTTCCGCTGTTGCCGTACCGAACGCGCGGCCCGCTCAAGAGCCCGAAACCTTCGCTGGTCCCCGACCTTGACCTCATCCGCCAGGAGTTTCAGCGAAACGGCGGCATCCAGAAACTCCTGCGAGATTCCCTGGGCGACCAGATCAAGGACGTCATCGGCGACCAGATCAAGGACAGGATCAAAATCCCCGGGCTTGGCGATCTCCCCATCCCCATACCAAAGTAGAACCGCGAGTGCCTAGTGCGCCCCCTCGGTCACCCGCAGCACCTCCTGGACCGTGGTCAAGCCTTTCGCGACCTTGCGAAGGCCGTCTTCGCGGAGTGAAACCATCCCGCGTTCGATGCACAACCGCCGGAACTCCGAGACGTTGGGGTTCCGCGCGATGACATCGCGGAGTTGATCGTCCACCACCAGCAACTCGTATATGCCCACCCGCCCCGAGTAGCCGGAATTGCGGCACTTGTCGCATCCCTTCGCCACCCACATCTCGTCGGCGTCGAATGAGTGCATCGCCAGGAATTCCTTCAGGTCGTCCGAGGGCGTCTCCATCTTCTTGCAGTGGACGCACAACCGGCGGATCAGCCGCTGCGCCAGCACCCCGTTCACCGCCGCGCCCACCAGAAAGGGCTCCAACCCGATGTTGACCAGCCGCGTGATCGAGCTCGGGGCGTCGTTGGTGTGCAAGGTCGAAAGAACCAAGTGGCCCGTGAGCGCCGCCTGCACCGCGATCTGGGCGGTCTCCATGTCACGGATTTCGCCCAGCATCAACACATCCGGGTCCTGACGCAGGAGCGCCCGCAACGCCGCCGAGAACGTCATCCCGATTTTCTCGTGCATCTGCGTCTGCGTTACCCCGTCGAGGTGGTATTCCACCGGGTCTTCGACGGTGCAGACGTTCATCGAGTTCTTGTCCAGTTGCCGCAGCGACGCGTAGAGCGTGGTCGTCTTTCCCGAGCCCGTCGGCCCGGTGACAAGCGTGATGCCGTGCGGCGCATCCACCTGCTTCTTCCAGATGGTGTAGCAGTCCTCGTCCATCCCCAGGTTCTCGAGTTCCACGTTGATGGACCGCGTATCCAGAATACGCATGACCGTCTTTTCGCCGTACCCGTTGGGCAGCGTCGACATACGCAGATCGAGTTTGCGCCCCTGCACCGTGCAGCGGATGCGCCCGTCCTGCGGCAGCCGTCGCTCCGAGATGTCGAGGTTCGCCATGATCTTGAGCCGGCTCGTGATCGCCGAGCCCATCGCCACCGGGGCCGTCATCATCTCGTACAACTCGCCGTCGATGCGGAACCGGACTTTCACCTTTTTCTCGCTCGGCTCGATGTGGATATCCGACGCCCCCTCACGCACCGCGCTGGCGATGATGTGGTTCACATACCGGATGACCGGGCCGCCCCCCGCCTCTTTCTCGAGGTCCACCTCGATGTCATTCTTCTTCTCAACCTGGACGTCGCCCTCGTTGACCTCCGCCAGCAGCGCGGTCACGTCCACCACCTCTTCGCTGGCCTCGCCGATCGCCTCCAGCACCCCCTTGATATCGCCCGCCGTCACCAGCACCAACTTCACCGGGCACGCCAGACGCGACCGAATCTCGTCGAGCAGCACCACGTTGTCGGCCTGCGTCGCTCCCACCACCACCCGCATCCCCTCCATGCGGAGCGGGATGCACTGATTCACCTTGCAGAACTCGGCCGTCAGCCGCTGCAGCAGCGGCCCGTCGAACCCGCCGTTCAACCCCTTCGCCAGGTCGATCCGCTCGAACGGCACGCCCACGAAGAGCGCGACCGCCCGCTGGATGTCCACTTCGGGAGCACCCTGCTCAACCAGAATCTCCGCCAACTTCCTCCCAGGGCTCGATTTCACCACCTGCAGCGCCGCCGTCAACTTCTCCCGGCTCACCACCTGCCCGCCCAGCAGCAGTTCACCGAATTCCAGGGCCACTTCCGCAGAGTCCTCAGGCTTGTAGATCTCCCGCATCGCGGGGCCGACGCTGGGGCCCGAACTCGCCGCGGGCAACTGCCGCACCGCAGGATCGGGCCGCCCAAGGTCGGGTGCCGCCTGGCCGAACGCCCGCTGATTCGCCGGGACCGCCGGCAGCGGGCTGAACGACTTTTCCGCCGCATCGATCCGGTGCGGCCGCTGGCCCGGCTTGCTGCCCGGCCGCGCCTTGGATGCGCTCTTTCCCTTGTCCTTCTCCGCGCCCTCATCGAAGCCAAGCTCGCTCAGAATGTCGTCGATGTTGTACTTGGCCAACGTGGAATCTCCGAAGAAGTTAAGAAGTCGGAAAGAGGTTGCAGGAAGTCACGGGAAGTGTTCACCCCCGACGTCACTTCCCCTTCTTTCCAACCTGCGGCTTCCCCGGCATCGGGGCCTTCTTCTTCTGATTGCCCCCCTCCGCCATCGTCAGCACAAACGTCTGCCCCTCCGCCGTCAGCGTCACCGACCGCCCGTCGACGGCCGTGACCAGAAACACGTCGTTGACGACGTCCCCCAACTGAAAGTTCTGCCCGTTGATCCGCGCCAACGAACCCATCACAATGTGCAGTTCCAACGCCGCGGCAGCCCCTTTGATCTCCTCGCGCCGCGCCGCCTCCCGCTTGCGGGCCTCCGCCACCGCCAGTTCCTCGGCCGAAGGCCCGGCCTGCGGCGTGCCGTCGGCCGACGTCACCGTGGTGGCGTCGTCCAGCATGAACGGGCTCTTCCCGAACTCGCCCAGGGCAACGTCCAGCGGCGTCTGCACGCGTGCCAGGTCCGCGATGATCCGCTCATACGTCCGGGCCTTGGCCGCGTCTTCCTGTTCGTACTCGACGACCACGTCCGCGAACACCATCCCCGACCGCGCCCCAACTTGCCGCATCGCGAAGATCGAGGCCGTCGAAACTCCCAGCACCACCGCCATGATCAGCGGCTGCGACCCGACCC
>CAZJXA010000098.1:0-11205 GCA_964549785.1 uncultured Phycisphaeraceae bacterium
TCAGCTTCAAACGAAAATTGCGGATATGTCCGGCGGGAGTCTGGCGAGGGGTAACTTGCGATGAGGTGCTGAACAGCCCAGTGGCGGCGCCAGCATACTACTCGTTTGGGCACCCCCGGCGGGAGCGAGAGAGCCCGGAACTCGTAGCGGCGGTGATGGGGTGGTTGGACGGTGTGCGGGCCGAGGTGGTGCATGTTCACTCGGTGGAAGGGTTTACCCACGATGTGCTGGGGGCAATTGCAGCGAGCGGCCGGCGGCTGGTGGTCACGTTGCACAACCACTACTTTGTGTGCCCGCAGGTGGATCTGTTCTATCGCCACGCCGAGCCGTGCACCGATTATGATGGGGGCCGGAAGTGCGAACGCTGTACTCGGCCGCCGTCACTCATCCGAACCCGTTGGGCGGCGGCGGGACGACGTGTGAGCGAGCGGATGTTTCAGGCGTGGACCGTGCCAACGCCCGATCCGGCCGGGCTGAAGGCGGCCCTGCGGTGGGCGACGAAACCACCGGCCACCCCGGAGCCGTTTGCACTGGGGCGTGAGGCGCGGATCGCGGGTGCGGATGACCGCCTGCTTGCGGCGAACAGCAAACTTGTGGTTCTCAACGCGTATGGGGAGCGAAGGAAAAGTGCGCTCGCAGCCGTTGCTTGCGCACACCGGGTGCTGACGCCGAGCCGGTGGATGCGGGAAGTGGCGGTATCGTTTGGCCTTGAACCCGCAAAGGTGGTGCATGTGCCGCTGGGTCAGCCGCACTTTGATGTGCTCGCCAACACCCGCAGGGAGAGGCCGCTGTGGCGGCCCGGATGCGGCCGTCCGCTTGATGTGCTTTTTCTCGGGAGCGCCGATGAGCACAAGGGCTTGCAGGTGCTGGCGGCGGCCTTGGATCTCGGGCCGCTCGGGGACGTTCGCATTCGCACGAGGACGGTCTGGCTGCCGCATCCTCTGAGCCAGCGACTCTCTCCCATCCCGGGGGTCGAGATCGGAAAGGGCTACACGATTGACGGACTTCCCGAGATTCTCGCGCAAACGGACGTCGTGATGTATCCGCAGATTTGCTACGACAACTCCCCGCTGGTGGTCATGGAGGCACTGCACGCGGGGGTGCCGGTGATCGCCTCGGAACTGGGTGGTCCGCGGTCGCTGCTCACGCACGGGGTGAACGGGCTTCTGTTCGCGGCGGGCGATGCAGGAGCGTGCCGCGCAGCGTTGGAACGTGTGCTCGCGGGCGGGTGGCCGCTGCCGGGGGCGGAGGACGTGAGAAGATCGGCCGGGCTGCCGCGATTTGGAGAATACGTGTCTGCGGTGGAAGCGCAGTACGCGTAGGCGGAGCCGTGGCGAGTGAAGCTTATGTACAACTCCTCTATTCCGCCAAGTTCCAATCGAAGTTCCGCCGCCAGATCGCCCTCACTTTCAAGCGGATCGCCGCCGTCATGGTCTTCGGCAACGCCGGTGATATGCCCCTTCTCCCCGGCCGCTTTAACGTCCACATAGACTCCGCAGCCTTCGACACCGCGGTGGTGGAAGCCGACGCCTACTCCGCCCGGGCCGCGTTTCTGGTATCTTGGCCGCGGACGCGTTCGCGTCTGCGCTCGCTCCGCGTTCCGCCCACGAGCCAGGCCCGAAACGTGCACGATCGGGGTCACCCGCTTTGACGTCTCCAATGTCGATCGCCATGCTCGGGTGGGCCATGCCCGCTCTCGGGGCCGCCGAAGGCTCCGGTTACAATCTCAACGCTGGCGAACTCGCCGCCGGGCTGGCCAGCCGCGGCCACCGCGTCTCGTTTCTGCGATCCGGCACCGCCTTCAGCTTCAAAACGCACATGCGGATCGGCGGCCTGGGCGTTTGGCGCGGCGTCCGGTGTGACGAGGTCTTCAACAGCCCCATCGTCGCCCCCGCCTACTTCTCGTTCGGCCGCCCATCGGACGAGTGCGCCAGCCCGGAACTGGTGTCGCTCGTCCTGCGCTGGCTCGACTCCGTCGCCGCCGATGTCGTTCACGTTCAATCGTTGGAAGGCTTCACTCACGACGTCATGGGGGCGATCCTCGCGAGCGGTCGCCGACTCGTCGCGACCCTGCACAATCACTGGTTTATCTGCCCCCAGGTCGATCTTTTCTACCGCCACGCCGAGCCCTGCATCGACTATGAGGGCGGCCGCAAGTGTGAGTCCTGCACCCGTCCCCCTTCATTCGCGCGCACGCGGCTGGCCGCCTCGGGGCGGCGCCTGGGCGAACGGCTTTTTCAGGTCGCCACGGTTCCCAAGCCCGACCCCGTCAGGTTCAAAGCCGTCATCCGCAGGTTGACCCGCACGCCCCCGGCCCCGCGCCCGATACCGCTCGAACAGCCCGCAGATTACGCCGGTGCCGATGATCGGTTGCTGGCGGCCAACGCCAAACTCGTGGTTCTCAACACGTTCGGCGAACGCCGCCGGAGCGCGCTCGCCGCGATCTCGTCCGCCCATCGCGTTCTCGTGCCCAGCCGATGGATGCGCGACGTCGCCCTCGCGTTCGGGATACCCCACGAAAAGGTTTCCCACATCCCCCTCGGCCAACCGCATTTCGATGCCTTAGCCGACCATCCCCGAAGCCGACCGCCATGGCGGCCCGACAGCGGACGCCCTCTGGACATCGTTTTCCTCGGCAGCGGCGACACCCACAAAGGCCTCCAAATCCTGGCCGATGCGCTGCTTCTGCCCGCGCCGCTCGAGCGGTGCCGCATCCGCACCCGAACGGCGTGGCTGCCCCGCGAAGTCGAATCGAAGTTGCGGTCGCTCGGCCACGTGGAGATCGGCGGTCCCTATGACGTTCGTGATCTCCCGCACATCTTCGACCACGCCGACATCGTGCTGTACCCCCAGATCTGCTACGACAACTCGCCCCTCGTCGTGATGGAAGCCTTCCACGCGGGCGTTCCCGTCATCGCGTCAGACCTCGGCGGTCCTCGGTCCATGATCGCGGCGGGCGTCAACGGCCTCCTGTTCCCAGCGGGCGACCCCGCCTCCCTTCGCGAAGCCCTTCACCGCGTTACTTCCGGCGCGTGGGCCGTGCCCGATGGCCAGACAGTCCGCCTCGCCGCCTGTCTACCCCGATTCGCCCACTTCGTCTCCGCCATAGAACGCGAGTACGAACGAAACCCTGTCGGTTGATTCAGATGGTGTGAAACTCGGTTTCTAAGACGCTAGGCTTCCCCCCAACGAAGTCGGCACGACGCCCCCGCTCCGGGTCTTTCAACGCGTCTCGTCGGCTTGAAAATGATTCCGGCGTCAACGTCAATGAGCACCCCTATCGCGGTCAACATCTCCCCTTCTTCCTCGAACGTCCCCCGCGGCGTGATGGCCGCCGATTACGCCCGTGACCGTACCCGCAAGCCCCATCTCGCGTTCCGCTTCAAGTGCCGGGCCGCAATCGCCGCACGCATGTTCCGGACGTTCGCGGCAAGTCCAACGCCGCCGTCGATCGTCGATTTCGGTGCGGCGGATGGTCGGGCGATGCTCGAAACCCATCGTCTGCTCGGCGCCGTGTCGAGCATCGGTATCGAATGGGCAAACGAGTTGATCGGCGGGGCTCCGGAAATGCCACGCGGGTGCCGGCTCGTTCAAGGAGACGTCACAAAGTCACACCCGCTGGTGCCGCCCGGCGCGTTCGATCTGGTGACCGCCCTCGCGGTATTCGAGCATATCGAGAGGCCGGCCGAACTCGCCTCCCGAGCTCGGGACTCTCTGAAACCCGGCGGTTTGTTGATCGCGACGTGTCCTTCCGGTGTGTGGGACCGCGTCTCGGGCGCCATCGGGTTGCATAAATCCGAACATCACGAAACCGAATTTAACCGGCGGCGCTTCGAGACCTTGATGCGCGAGGCCGGCTTCGAGCCGGTGGCGTACGAGCGGTTTATGTCGGCCCCGATCGGCGTGCTCCCCTACGCCCGCGTCCCCGTATCAACCGACCTGGCGCTCGCCATCGACCGCGTGCTGGCCCGCATCCCGGTCGTGAATCTGATGATGGTTAACCAGATTTTCGTGGCCCGCAAGCCCGTTTCCGGCCCGGTGCGAGGTTGATGACGCAAGCCCGCCGACGCGACGACGGTGCGGAGCATTCTCCCCAAGTGCCGACGCAAACCCCGCGTGACGTCTACGCCGCCCTCGCGCTTCCGTACGTCCCGCGTCTGCTCCACCTCATCGATCGCAACCCCTTCAGCCGCACCTACGGCTGCTTCGACCGCGCCTTCTGGCACTACCGCACGATGGATTTTCCCTGCGGCATGTCGCAGGAGTTTGTCCTCGTTCTTGCCTTGGTCGCTTCCAGGCAGTACCCCGGCAATCGCTATTTCGGCGTCGAACGCATCCGCGAGTTGGCCGAGGCCGCCGTCCGCTTTATCCCCCGGAGTTCGCACAAGGACGGGACCACCGACGACTATTTCCCCTTCGAGCGTGCCATGGGTGCCCTCGTCTTCAGCCTCTACGCCGCCGCCGAGTCCTACCAACTCCTGGGAATGCGCGACGCCGAGGTCGTCGAGTGCTTCTCCAAGCGCGTGAAACACCTGGAGATGGAGAACGAAACCGGCCGTCTCAGCAACCACCAGGCGCTCGCCGCGCTCGCGGCCTACACCGTCTACGAAATCACCGGGAACCCCGCCCACAAAAAGGTGGCCGACGACCGCACCGAGCTCACGCTCTCGTGGCAGAACTTGAGTGAAGGCTGGTTCCAGGAATATGAAGGCGCGGACCCCGGCTATCACACCTGCACCATCGACTTCCTCGGCAAGTTGATGAAGAAGCGCAAGGACACCTCCCTCGTCGGGCCTCTCCGCAAGGCCGTCGACTTCGCGTGGAACTTCATGCACGCCGACGGTTCCTACGGCGGCGAATACGGCAGCCGCAACACCTTTCACTTCTACCCGCACGGCTTCGAACTGATGGCGCCCCATACCGAAAAGGCCGGTCAGATCGCCGACGCGTTCCTGGCCGGCAGCCGCAACGGGAAGCGCTACATCAACGACGACGACCGCATGACCGCGCACTACGTCTACGACTTCCTGCAGGCCCACGACGACTACGTCTCCGTCCGCCCGGGCCCGATCGAGGAAGACCGCCGCGATGCCAAGACGCTGTGGATGCCCGCGGCGAAGATCGCCGTGCACTTTGGTGGCGACGCCGCCGACGGCCTCCACGTTGTCGCCAACCTCAGCAAAGGCGGCGTCATCAAGGTCTTCGACCGTCAAGGCCCGATTGCGTCGGATACCGGGATCATCGGCCAACTCGCCGGCGGCGCCGTCGTGGTCTCCCACCTGGTCGACAACCACGCCGCGCCCGTCGAATCGCTCGACCAGCCCTCCGCCCCTGTCTTCTCCGTCAAGGCCCATCTGAGCCGGCGCAAGCACACGCTGCCCACCCCGTTCACCAGCATTGTGTTCCGCATCGGGATGATCACCCTCGGAAGATTCAACGCGAACCTCGTTCGGAGTGCCCTCCAGAAAATCCTGATCACCGGTAAGCCCCACACCCCGTACGAAGTCGAACGCACCATCCGCTTCGGCTCCGGTCGCGTTGTCGTCGAGGACCGCCTGCCGCGCGACCTCGTGTTCGCCCGCCTCGCTGTCGGGTCCGATGCCACGAGCATCTACGTCGCCAACAGCAACGTCTATCAGGAGTCCGTCCTCTGCCGCTGGCAGTTCGCCGACGCCGCCTCCCTCCCCATCGAGAACGGCCTGAGAGTCTGGCGGCGCACCTACTTCCGCGGCAGCGGACACGGCCCCGGGCTGCACACCGACGCCATGGCCACGCCCTCGTGCCCTCCGCACCACAGCCCCGTTGCCCCCATCGCCTCGGCGGCACCGCAATGAACTATCCCCCGCACCGCTCCGAATCCGGTGTGTCCGTCGTCATCCCGTGCTTCGATGAGCAGGGCGCGATCGAGCACACCATCGAGGCCGTTTCCGAATCGCTCGCAGCCGTGAACCTGCCGAGTGAAATCATCGCCGTCAACGACGGCAGCCAGGACTCAACCGGCGACATCCTGGATGCCCTCGCCCGCGTCATCCCCAGCCTCCGCGTGATCCACAACCCCTTCAATCGCGGCTACGGCGCAACCCTCAAAGTCGGAATCTCCGAAGCCCGTTTCGACCGCATCGTCATCACCGACGCCGACGGAACCTACCCCAACGAACGCATCGCCGAGTTGGTCACCGAACTCGAACGCTGCGACATGGTGGTGGGGGCCCGGACCGGCCCGAACGTCAACATCCCGCCCGTCCGCCGCCCCGTCAAGTGGCTCCTGCTCCGCTACGCCCGCTGGCTCGCGCGGGCCGACATCAAGGACGTCAATTCCGGCCTCCGGGCCGTCTGGATCCGCCACGTCAAGAGCGTCTGGTGGATGCTCCCCAACGGCTTCAGCTTCACGACCACCATCACCATCGCCTCGCACGTCAACCGCCTCAACGTCAAGTACATCCCCATCAATTACCACCACCGCGTCGGGAAAAGTTCCATCCGCCCCATCCGCGACACCAGCCGGTTCTTCTTTCTCATCGTTCGTACCATCATGTTCTACCGGCCGCTCCAGGTTTTCGGCACCTTCGGTGTGCTCCTCATCGCGGCCGCGATCCTCACGGCCATCGTCGTCAAAGTCGTCGCCGGCGTCGTGCCCGACGTTCTCACCGTCGCGTTGTTCACTACCGGCGTCAATTTTCTTGGCCTGGGGCTCATCGGCGACCTCGTCAACTCTCACCGCATGCGGTAAGAAACGAGTTCCCCGGCCCCTTCAGCCGTTTTCGGAGATCGTTCAGATGGCGTCGGTTGATGCGGTACGTTTGGACCACGCCCACCCGCAACGCCGGGGAATCTCGCTCGCCCGGGCATGCCTGATCGTCCTGTTGGTCGCCGTGGTCGTCCGCGTCCTCGCGCTCGGCGGCACCTCACTCGTGGTCGAGAACGACGGCATCGACTACCTCGTCTCCGCCGAAACCACCTGGAAACTCCAACCGATCTTCATCAGCCCGTTCCGCACGCCCGGATACCCCGCGATCCTCGCCCTCTGCTTCTGGCTCATGGGCCAGTCGGGCGAGGCCGTCATGATCGTTCAGCACGCCCTCGGCGCCCTCATGGCCGTTCTTATCACCCGCCTCGCCGCCCGTTGGGTGCCGCCCGCCTTCGCGATTGTCCCGGGCCTGCTGGTGGCGATTGATCCCACTCTTCTCCTGTTCGGAAGCGTCATGCAGACCGAGTCGGTCAGCATGTTCCTCTTTGTCCTCATCGTCTCACTCGCGCTCGCCGACACCCGCCGCCTCCTTGTCACCGCCGCCGCCCTCGGCTGCGTCCTCGCCTTCGCCAACCTCGTCCGCCCCGCATTCATCGTCGTCGCCCCGTTTACCGTCCTCGCCCTGGCCAGCCGCCCCGCCCTCCGCATCCCACACCGAGTCGGCATCGTCGCCGTTGCAATCCTCGCGTTCTCCCTCACCGTCTTGCCTTGGCTCGCCTTCAACCGTGAACGCGGCATCAAGGGCTTCTCGGCGGGGGCCGCTTCAACCCTCTGGGTTTCGCTCGTCCAGCAAGACCTCCTCGACCGCACCTACCCGCTCCCCCCGGACGTCGCCCGTCGCTACGCGCCGGTCGCTAGGCACCGCGGGGCCTCGGCGGAAATGTGGACCTTCCTCGCCACCCCGGCAGACACCATCGAACAGCAATATCGGATGCCCAAACTCACCACCAAGTGGGCGATCGATAGCATCCAGTCCGATCCCGTCGCCTATCTCGCCCGTCTGCCATACTCATTCCTCTGGCAGATGAACTATTTCCCGATCGACGGGTTTATCCTCGACAGCCAGATCACCTGGTTCAGTTACATGGTCTCCTGCGACATCGCCGACTTCGGTCGCTCGGGCTCCAACCTCCACTTCGACTCCAACGTCCGGGGCGTCGACGTCCGCGCCATGTCCATGTCGGCCCGCGGCGGCTGGATGCGGACGTTCTACCGTTGGTGGGGGCTCAATCACCCCCGCGGCTTCCCTCAGTTACCCCTCTGCGGGCTCGCCATCGGGGCCGGAATCCTCGCGATCTACCGCCGCGATTGGCCCTTCGTGCTGGTCCTGCTCGCCTCCGCAGCGCTCGTCGGCGTCCACGTTCTCATGCTCTTCCACCAGGGCCGATACTCACTCCCCGCCGTTACCGTCTGGTACGCCACCGCCGTAGTGGTGCCCGCCGCCATGCTCCGGGCCGCCCGGGGCAGCGAAGCCGAAATCCTCCGCCGCCGAACGCCCGAGCAATGGGCCCGTCGGGCGTGAGGCGAGCGGTGGTGTGGTCAACCCAGCAAACGATCGGGCCTCTGCCCTCACCCAATCCACTTGTGTTCCGCCGGCCCCGTATAGATGCTCAACGGCCGGATCAACCGGTTATCCGCGTGCTGTTCCATGATGTGGGCCGTCCATCCCGTGATCCGGCTGGCGACAAAGATCGGTGTGTACTGCGGCACCGGGATGTTCATCGTGAAGTACGTCATCCCACACGGAAAATCGACATTCGGGTGAATGTTCTTCTTGGTGAGCATGATCCTCTGCACCTGCTCGCCCAGGTCAAACCAGCGCGTCGCCGCGAGCCCGCCGAACTGCCCCGACTTGTGCTTGGCGTTCGCCTTGCCGAGTTTGTGCAGAATCCCCGCCCGATGGTCCCCGTTCTTGTAGACGCGATGCCCGAAGCCCATGAGTTTGCGCTTGGAGGCGAAGGCCTTCTCCATCCATTCATCGACCTTGTCGGTGCCGATGCCGGCATCACCCACGTCCTTGAAGATCTCCTTGAGCATCTCCATCGCCATCTCGTTCGCCCCGCCGTGCAACGGTCCCTTGAGCGCTGCAATCCCGCCCGCCACCGCCCCGTGCATGTCGGAAAGCGTGCCCGCGATGACCCGGGTCGTGAAGGTGCTGGCGTTAAACTCGTGCTCGGCATACAGAATAAGACTCACGTCCATCACACGGGCCTCGTCGACCGTCGGTTGTTGCCCCGTCATCATGTAGAGCAGGTTGGCCGCGTGCGAGAGCGTCGGATCGCCGCCCCGTTCACGCCCCACATACCCGCGTCCGTCGATCAGGTTCTGCATGTGGCCGACAATCGTCGGAATCTTGGCGAGCAGCCGTTTCGCCTTCCGCAGGTTGGCGTCTTTGCCATTGTTCTGGCAGTCGGGGTCCGCATGCCCCAGAATCGAAACCGCCGTCCGCAGCACATCCATCGGCACCGCCCGTCCCGAGGCCAGCCAACCCGCAGCGGATTCAAGGAACGTCACCACCGCCGCCGGAATCGGCCGCTCCGCAATGATCTCGGCCTTGAAGCGGAGCAGTTCGTCACGCGAGGGCTTATGTCCCTCCAGCAGGAGGAACGAGACCTCCTCGAACGTCGCGTGCTCGGCCAGATCGTGAATCTCGTAGCCGCGGTAAATGAGCTTGTCCTGCTCGATGGAACAGACGGCGGTCTGCCCGCCGATCACGCCCTCAAGACCCTTTGCGAACGCGGCTTCGGCGGCTGCGGTAACGGCCATATTCGGTGCTCCCTGTGGTTGGCCGAGTGTAGGTTCGCCTCCCCCCAGGTTTTCAATCGGCCGGGACGTTCTCTGAACTATTGGACACTTGCTTTCCGCGCTCCGGCCATCGCTCTATAGCGCCGCCGCAAGGGGCGGACCTTCCGCACAAGCACTGGCGAATAGCGGCCTTCCACCGAGCCCGACACTACAGTCGCCCTTCCCCCCAAAAAGAAGGACGCATCACGGCATGGAAATCTACGTTGACACGGCGAATCTTGATGAAATCCGTCAGGCCCTCGACATGGGCATCCTGGACGGCGTGACCACCAACCCCACCCTCATCGCCAAGGAGGGCGTCGATTACGGGAAGCGGCTGGCCGACATCTGCGAATTGGTCAAAGGCCCCGTCTCGGCCGAGGTCATCAGCATCGATTTCGAGGGGATGATGCGCGAAGGCCGTGACCGCGCCAAGATCGCCCCCAACATCGTCGTCAAGTTGCCGGTGACGCTCCCCGGATTGAAGGCCTGCAAAGCCATGAGCGATGAGGGCATCAAGACCAACATGACTCTCTGTTTCCAGACACTCCAGGCGTTGATGGTCGCGAAGGCCGGTGCCTACCTCGTCAGCCCCTTCATCGGCCGACTCGATGATTGCGGCGAAGACGGCATGGAACTCATCCGCCAGATCAAGACCGTCTACGACAACTACGCCTTCGGCACCAAAATCCTCGCGGCCTCCGTACGGCACAGCAACCACCTGCTGCACTGCGCCCTGGCGGGGGCCGACGTCGCGACCTGCCCGCTCAAGGTCATCCAGGACTGCATGAAGCACCCGCTCACCGACATCGGCCTCGACCGCTTCCTCGCCGATTACAAGAAGGCGTTCGGGTGACACGCGGCGTTCACCGCCGCAGGCCGCATCAGACCAGTTCGGTCCTCACGCGTTCGAGCAGCCCCTTCGTCAACTTCACGCCTTCACCTTCGCTGTGCTTGTCGCCCTCGTATTCCACACCAACATACCCGCGATACCCCGCATCCAGAACAATCTTCATCAGGCGGCGGTAATCGCTCCGCACCTCGTTCCCGGCCGCATCGAACTCGTGTGACTTCGCGCTCACCGCCTTGGCGAAGGGCATGAGGTCTTGCGTGCCCTGATAACGGTCATACGGGCCACCCTCGGCGTTCTGGAAATTCCCAAAGTCGGGCAACGTTCCGCAGCGCGGATGCCCCACCCGACGCATCACCGCCGCCAGCCACGCCCCGTTGCTCGACCAACCGCCGTGGTTCTCCACGATCACATTCAGGTCCATCCGCGCGGCGTACTCCGTCAGCCGGGCCAACCCATCCGCCGCAAGCCGCTCCTGCTCGCCTTTCTCGCCAGAACTCTGGGCATTCACCCGGATCGAGTGGCACCCCAGCAACTTCGCGGCGTCGGCCCACTTGTAGTGATTCTCGACCGCGGTGGTGCGCTTCGCTTCGTCGGCGTCACCCAGAGCACCCTCGCCGTCGCACATGATGAGGAGGGTTTTGACGCCGAGGTCCGAAGCCCGGCGACGGTATTCGGCCAGATACGCGTGATCGCCAGCCTTGTCTTTGAAGAACGCGTTCACGAGTTCCACCGCATCAATGCCGTAGGCCTCTTTCGCGGCCTTCGGAAAGTCCAAGTGATCGAGTTCTTTCGCGAAAAGAGCCTTGTGCAGGCTCCACTG
>CAZJXA010000099.1:0-2319 GCA_964549785.1 uncultured Phycisphaeraceae bacterium
GCGACCGGACAGGTCGAAGGCGGTTTGCAGATTTGGGAGCGGCTGACATGAGCGATGCAGTGAAGGGAATTTTCGGCAAAAGCGGCAACAGCGCCTTGGAGGCAGCGCAGGCCGAACAAGCGGCAGCGATCAGGGATGAACGCAACCGTCTCGAAATTTTTGAAGGGGCGCAACGGAAGATCCGTCGGGGTGCTCGGCGCGGCATGCTGTCGTTCGTCGACGAAAATCTAGGGTCGACGTTGGGGGGCAGCTGACATGGACGTTGCAGAGATGCGCGCCGATTGTGCTTCGGCCTTCGAAAAGGCGCTGCACTATCACCGCGAACTGGACGAGATTTATAAATACTACATGCCGTTTCGTCAGAGCACGGTCGAACAATCACCGGAACGCGGCAGGGGCTCGCCAGGGCAATCGCGGACAAACCAGCTGTTCGATGGCACCGGCCTGACGGCCGCGTTCAACTTCGCTGGCACGATGCAGGCGGATTGGATGCCGCCGCTCGAGGAATTCTTCAAGATCCAGGCCGGGCCGCTGGTGCCTCGCGATCAGCGCAAGCAGCTCAACGAACAGCTCGAGCTGATCACTGAAGTGGTGCACGGCGTTCTCAAGCCGGTGCACGTCACCGCGCATGAGATGTTCCTGGACCTGTTCGCCGGCACCGGCGCCCTCAACATGGAAGCCGGCAACAGTCGCACGCCGGTTCGCGGGCGGGCGGTTCCTGTGACTGAAATCGCGATCGAAGACGGCCCGTGGGGCGAGGTCTGGCGCGTCTGGTGGAAGAAAAAATATCGGCTGCAGGATCTCAAGACGGTTTGGCCGAAGGCGACAATTTCGGAGCGGCTGGCGCGCGCGATCAAAGAGGATAAGCGCGCGCTGACGGAAGTCGTGCAGTACACCTATTTTGATCCGAACGAAGATCGGTTTCGGCTGGCGGTCTGGTGCTGTAAGGACGAACCGGCCAATGCGATCTGGCAAGAGGATCTGCGCCAGGTCTCGCCCTGGATCATACCGAGGTTCTTCAAGGTGCCCGGCGAGACGTTCGGCCGTGGCCTGGCGCACCTCGGCTTGCCCTTTGTGAAAACCGCGAACAAGGCGCGCGAGCTCGCGCTGATCGCGGCAGCGTTCGCCGTGATGGGTTTGTGGACGCGGCGCAATGACGGGGTGTTCAATCCCGACACGGCCGTTTTCGAACCGTCGCGATTGTGGACGGTGGGCAGCAACGGCGGGCCGCTCGGCCCGACTATTCAGCGGCTGCCGGTGCCGCAGGATTTCGACGTTTCGTCGATCGTGATCGGCGACGAACGGGACCAGATCAACAAGGTCCTACTGAACGACGAGCTGCCGGATCTCGCCGACCGCGTGCGCTCGCCGACTGAAATCATGGGCCGCATGCGCCGCTATGCCAGGACCAAGGGCGGCGTCGGCGTGCGGCTGTCGAACGAGCTCGTCACGCCGGTGGTGGCGCGCGCGATCGACATCCTCGAGGCGCGCGGGGTGCTGCCGACGAAGCTCGCGATCGACCAGCTGCTGGCGCAGATCGAAGTCACGGCGCCGGCGGCGGCGGCGCAGAAGGTCGACAAGGTCGAACGGGCCGTCAACTGGATCTCGATGATCACCGGCGTGATGGGGCCGCAAGCGGCGCTGCTGGTCGCGAAGGTGGAAGAGCTTTGGCCGCAGTGCGGGCGCTGGCTCGGCGTCGACGAAAAGTTCATCCGCGACCCGCGCGAGGTGAAAGAACTCAAGGGCATGATCGCGCAGATCATCGCATCGCAGCAGCAGCAACAGCAGGCGCCGCCGACGGCGACTGAGCAGACGAACGACTACGTTAACGGGAGCATGCAGTGAACATCGCAGAGGTAATCAGCCAACTGTCCGACGGCACCTGGCCGATGCTCGATAATCCCGGCGCAGGCATGCGCGAGGACATGGACAGGCAAAGCCGCGAGATCGCGGATGAGGCCGACACGTTGGCTGCGCCGTTCCGCACGCCGGCCGGCAAGGCTTGTCTCGAGCTTTTGTTGCGTAAGACGTTGTTGCGTCCTCTCGTTCCGCTGCCGATCGGCAGCTCGAGCGCGGAGCAAGTCGCCCTCTATGCCGCGCAGCGGCAGGGGCAGAATGGCGTTGTCACGATGATTTTGCAGGCACTGGCAGGCGGATCAACGCCTGTCGAAACCGAGCCGGCGGCCGATGCGCCGCTGCAGTCGGCCGCCAGGTCGAAAGGCTCGAAACGAACGAAGGGGTGAGCCATGTTTAAAAATCGACTGTGGGATCTGCTGGGCGTTGTGTTCAACCTTGACGATGGCGCGGGTGGTGCCGGTG
>CAZJXA010000099.1:2419-11186 GCA_964549785.1 uncultured Phycisphaeraceae bacterium
GCCGGTGCTGGCACGCCCTATGTGCCGGAAGGGCTCGACGAACGGTTCAAAGGGGCGAACGATCGCGAGACCATCGACAAGCTCGCCGGCGAAATCGCAGGTCGGCCGAAGGCGCCGGCGAAGGCGGAAGAGTATACGTTGACGCTGAGCGAAAAGCAGACGGCTCGGTTTGGCGACATGAAGGACGATCCGGTGCTGCCGATCGTGAAAAGCGTCGCGCACGCGGCCGGCCTGACGAACGATCAGTTCCAGAACATGTTCACCGGCCTCTATGAGGGCATGCTGGAAAAAGGTCTGCTCGATGAGGGGATCGACCCGCAGCAGTATATCGAAGCGCTGGCGCCCAAGGGTGGAGATCCCGCCACCCGCAAGGCGCAGGCGGCTCGGCGCGCGAATGACGTGCTCGGCAATCTCAACGGCCTGGTGACGCGCCAGGTGCTGACGAAGTCGGAGGCGAACCTGCTGCAGGCCGTCGGCGACTTGCCGCAGGGCGTGATCGCGCTCGAGAAGGTGTTCAAGCATTTCGGGGTGACCGGCGTGCAAGGCGGCGGCCAGGGTGCTGGTGGCGCTTACAGCTGGGATCAGTGGGATCAGGACATGAAAGACGAACGGTACGACAGCCAGTCGCCGAAGTTCGACATGTCGTACCGGCAAGGGATCGACGCCAAAATGCGCACGCTCGGCCCGCGCAAGCGCAGCTGAGACGCTGAAAAGTCTATCGGCCTGCACCTGGCCTATGGTTCCCCGATCCGATCTGATCGCGCGGTGCCCCGGCCTGGCCTCCGTCAAGCCCCGTCGCTCAGAGCGGCGGGGCTTTTGATTTTTCACCGGAGGCTAGAATGTCGCTCGAAGCATCAGCGTGGTTCCAAGAGCAGTGGGACAGCAAGGTCATCCACGTCTACCAGCAGAAAGGTTATCTGACGAAGGGCATGTCGGTCGGCCCGACGAAGGTCGAAGGCAAAAAATTCCACTTCCCGATTGCCGGCAAGGGCGTCGCGCAGAGCTACACGCGCGGCGACGAAGTCAAGCCGATGAACGCAACGCGCGGCGAGATCCTGCTGGACGCGGAAGAGTGGGACGCCGCCGACTACATCTACGATTACGATCTCGATCGAATGGCGCCGAACGAGGTCGACACCGTCACCGCGACGGCCGCCATGGCGCTTGGCCGCAAGCATGACGAGATCCTGTATGCAAAAATGCAGGCGACGGACTTCAACGGGATCTCGCAGGTCACGGGGGCGTTCGCCAATGCGTTCGGCCCCGGCGAGGCGCTGGCCGCGCGTCGTGCCTTGTTCGGCCGCGATGTCCCGGTTGAGGACGGCATGAGCTTTTGCGGCCTGCCACCGGTCGTGTTCGACACAATGATGAGCTACGAGGTGTTCGCCAATTCGCAATGGGTCGGCGGCGACCTGCCGTTCGCGAACGGCCTACGTCGGCGCAGCTGGCAGAACATCCACTTCTTCGAACTGCCGGTGCATCTGCAGAAGATCTCGTCGACGAACGGGACGTTCTACATGTGGCACCGCTCGGCGCTCGGCACCGGCTACACCGGCCAGCCGCTCAAGTCTGAGTTCGAACGCGAGGTGAAGCGCAAGCGCTGGTGGTACCAGTCGACGCTGTCAGGCGGCGCCACGCTGATCCAGACGATCGGCATCCAAGAGTGCCGTTACAAGACCGACACGCTGCCGACGTTCACCTAATCGAGCTGGCGCGGGGTTTCGGCCTCGCGCCTTTTCTGTTTTCCCGTTTCACCATCCGGAGACTGAGCAATGGCATACGACGCGAAAAATCTTTCGGTGAGCAACCCTGGCTGCGTCTACACCGGCGGCGGCGAGGACAAGGTCGCGCACCGCGCGCATCTCATTACGGCCGACGCGGCGGCCACCGTCGAAACGGCCGCCTACTTCGATGCGGCTTACCTGCGGTTGCCGAAGGGTACCATCATCGACGCCGTCATGGCGGTCGGCGGCACGCCCGTTCGTAAGTCCTACGTGGTTACCGCCAGCAGCGCGTCCGGCGTGACGATCGCGCTGCAGACCGCAACCGCCGGCTGAGATCCTGAGGACCAGCTGTCACCCCGGCGACGTTCTCAGTCCCTGCAGCGGCGGTTCTCTTGCCCGGAACCGCCGCTGTTTTTTCTAACGGGAAAGACCGGCCAGCATGCCAACCGAAATCGAGATCGTCGATCTGGCGCTGCGGCGCATCGGTGCTTCGCCGGTGCAGAGCATCGATAATCCGAAAGCTGAAAAGCCGCTCGCAATCTACCGAGCTATTCGCGACGATATCCTGTCGCGCTACCCATGGACCTGCTGTCGCCGAACCCGCGCGCTGTCTCGCCTGACGGCGGCGCCGACGCAGCATTGGGCCTACGCCTACCAGATGCCGTCGGACATCCTGGGCGCACCGCGCGCTGCCTATGATCAATCGGAATGCCGGGTGCCTTTCGTCGATTGGGAGCTGTCGCTCGGCCCCGACGGTACGGCCGCGAAAGAATTGCACTCGAACGCGACCGCCGTCTGGCTGCGGTTCGGCATTGCAGCGCCGCCGGCGGCCTGGCCTGGCTATCTGCTCGAGCTGGTGCGCCTCGCTCTGATGGCAGAGTTCGCGCTGTCGATCCGCGAGGATCTGCGCATGTGGAGCACGCTGCGGACTGCCGCTTATGGATCGGACAGCATGATGGGCGAAGGCGGGCACTTCGGCCAGGCGAAGGCGCTGGATGCGTACGGCGAGCCGTCACCGTCGATGGCCGGCGGCGTCAATCCTCTGGTCGACGTGAGGTTTTAAACATGGCGCGACGCGCGTCTCTCATCAACGCCGTAACGAAGGGCGTGCTAGATCCTCGGCTGCATGAGCGCCAGGACCTGGTGCACTACTACACGGCGCTCGATACGGGCCGGAACGTCCAGGTTCGACCGCAGGGCGGGTTTCGGCGCCGGGCCGGCGGTTACATGCGCCAGCGTCGCCTGCGCCGGCGTCTCGAACCGGTCCAGGTCACGACGACGATGATCACCGCGCACAATGGCGGCACGGCCTCGGCGCTGGTCGACCAGGACATCTCGACCGCGTACGAAACGTCGGCCGTTGGTGCCGACGTGTTCGTCGTCGCGGAAGTCGACCTGGGCGTCGCGATGCCGATCGCCTTCGTCGATCTCGAGGGGTTCCGGGGTGCGTCGCTACGGTTCGACGATGTTCTGGCGGTCGAGTATTGGGATGGCGCCGGCTGGCGGCCGGCACCAGGCGCCGACGATGCAACGCTGTCGCCGCGCCGCAATCTGCGCACGTCAAGCCGCACGCGACGTTTCGGTGGCAAGCCCGGCACTGTGATGACGTCGCGATCGTTCCGCGTCGTGCTTTATGGCGCAGTCGGCGCGGGGGTGATCACACTCGACGGGCTGCGCATGTGGAGCGAGACCGGGCGCCTGTCGCCGGCGCGCTTTGTGCCGTTCGCGAAGTCGGTCGACGACGTCTATCAGCTCGTCTTCACGGATCGGAACATCGACGTCTTCGAACGCGGCCTCTATCTGGCGTCGATCCCCGTCGCACTCGGCGCCGCCGAGATCGACAGCTGCAACAACACGCAAAGCCAGGACACGGCATTTCTGTATCACGAGGATCTGAAGACGCCGCGCATCACCCGCCAGGGCGCTCGCGACGAATGGGATACGTCGCCGGCGCCATGGACGAACGTGCCTGCGCTCGAAACCTCGACGTCTTTCACCGGCGAGCAGGACGAGATCCAATCGATCGCGTTTCCAGCGCTGACGGCTGGCCAGCAGATCGTGCTGTTTCTGGCCGACCAGGTCACGGCACCGATCGTCTTCACGGCCGCCGGCGATCTGCCGGCGCAGCTGACGGCCGCACTGGTCGCCATTCCGGGGGTCGCGAGTGACGGCATCCTGGCGACGCTGACGGGGCTGTCGCCGGTGGCGGTGCGCATCCAGTTCACCGGCGGCAGTGCCGGCCGACGCTGGCCGAAGCTCGACGCGCGCGTGCTGGGCGGATCGCTCGATCCGGTGACGACAACGGTGCAGCGCGGGATCAAGGTCGACGGCTTGATCATGTCGGACGAAACCGGCTGGCCGCGCGCCGGCGCGCTCATCCAGTCGCGGCACCTGGTCGCCGGCTTTCGCGCCGCGCCGCAAACCTTAATGGCCTCGGTGATCGGCGACCTGTTCAATTTCGACATGACGATCGACCCGGTCATTCCGAGCAACGCGATCCAGTACACGCTCGAAAGCAAGCAGGTCGAAACGATCTACGAGATCTTCCTCGGTCGACACCTGCAGATCTTTACCGAAAGCGGCGAGTGGTGGGTCGAGAACCGTACGCTCGACGCGACGCAACCGTTGAACGTCATCCTGGCGACCCGGCACGGCTTGGAAGCATCGGTGCCGCTGGTGTTTGCGGAGAATGCGACGCTCTTCCTGCAGCAGGACGGCCTGACGTTGCGCGACATGGTCTACGTCGACGTCGAGCAGAATTACGCCGCCGAGCCTCTATCTCTGCTCGGCCCTCATCTGCTGACGGGCGTCGTGAGCCTAGCGATCAAAAAGTCGACCGACGTCAACGAAGGAAATCTGATTTACCTGACGAACGGCGATGGCAGCGTCGCAACGCTAACGCTGCTGAGGTCGCAGGACGTGATCGCCATGACGGAATACGTCACGTCCGGCGCGATGGTCGACATCGAAGTCGACGCCGCCGGCGAGGTCTGGCAGATCGTGCAGCGCGCGGGCGAGCTCGTCCTCGAGCAGGTCGATGAGAATTGCCTTTTCGACAGCTCGGTCGCGTTCTCCTCGGAGACGCCGATCGACGTCGTCACCGTTGGTCCGCACCTGGAAGGGCAGCAGGTTTGGGCGATGGCCGATCGCGATCTGTCGGGGCCGTACACCGTCACGAACGGTGAGATCACCCTGTCGAAGTCGGCGCTCGCCGGCTATGTCGGCCTGCCGTACCTCGCCTACGTGCGCACGTTGCCGCTGCGCGAGAAGCTGCAGCAGGAACAACCGTTCAGGCCACCTGGTCGCGTCTACGAGGTCGAGCTGAGCCTGATCAATACCGGGGCAGTTTCGATCGGTGCGAATGGCGAGGCCGAGTTCGACGTGCCCTTGCGCAACTTCAGCGGCGGACCTGAGCCCGTCGATCGGCTCGGCACCGAACCGACGCTCGATCAGTTCAGCCGACCGCTGCTCGACCGGCTCTACACGGGCACGGTGACGCTCGAGGACATCGAGGGCATTTCGAAACACTGCCGCGTCGTCGTCACGCAAGAGATCCCGGCACCGCTCGAGGTTCGCTCGATGCGCTACGAGGTTTCATATTAGGGGGTGCACTGTGGTCGAATTGGTCGTTGGCCTTTTCTCGATGGTTGGAACGGCGGCTGCTGGGGCGGGTACCGCTGCCGCCGTCGGCCTGGGCGTTGCCGAGACTGCCGCGGCCGTTGCCGCTGGTGGTGCTGCCGCTGGGACCTGGGCGGCAGGCACGACAGTCGCGGCGGCAAGTGCGGGCTCGACGGCGCTGTCGGTTTTGTCGGGCGTTGCGACGGCTGGGTCGATCCTCTCGACGCTGACCGCTGGCGTCGGATCGATGGCGCAGGCAAACCGGCAAGCCGAAATGTCCGACATGGCTGGGCAGCAGGAAGCGCTCGCGAGCGAGGAACGCGCCAACATGATCCGGCGCGAGCTCCTGCAGAAGGTCGGCGCGGCTCGCGTTGCGTTCGCAGCGTCAGGCCTCGAGATCGGCGCGGGCTCGGCCGGCTCGATCGAAGACAGCCTGGTCGCCGAGGCCGATTACGCCACGGGCGTCGAGAAGCGCAATAGGGGCCTGAAACTCATCCAGTCGCGGGTGCGATCGCAAGCCTACAGCAGCAAGGGCGAGGCTGAGTTCGCCGGCTCTACGTTCAAGGCGCTGGCGGCGGGGGCCGATTTCGGCGTCGGCCTGGCGCGGAGGGGCTAAGCGATGACCGAACCCAATCGGCAGCGCGGGCTGCAGCGTGTCGTCACGGAACTGAGCGCCGACGCCAAGGTCGATCCGGCGCAGGCAGGTTTCGCCGTGGTCGACGAAGGGTGGGACAAGGCGTTCAACACAGCAGCGGCCGGCTTCGCGGCGATCGGCGACAAGATCGGCAAACTGGCTGATCACGCGGCGGCCGTCGAAGGTGCCGAGACGGGACGGCTCGCCGGTCTCGATCCTGAGTTCAGGCCGACGAAAAATCTCACGATCCGCGGCGAGGCATTCGACAAAGCCGGTCTCGACACGTACCGCGCCAAAACGCAGGTCACTCTCGAGGCGGATCTCGCCGGCGCATACGAGAAGTACCGTGGCGACCCGGCCAAGCTGCAGCAGGTCCTCGGCGAAAAGCGCCGGGCATGGATCGACCAGACGCTGCCGGAAGTGCGGCCGGATGTTGAGCTGCAGCTGCAGCGATCATCGCTGGCCTTCATGCGCCAGGCGACGCGCGACCAGGCCGAGCGGATCGCGCACGAACAGCGCGCGAGCCTGCAGGATGAACTCGCCACCCGGCTCAAGGGGTTGCACCAGAAAGCGTTCGGCCTCGGTCTAGATCCGACGGCCGACCAGGCCCTCGCCGGCGAGCTCGCCGACATTGGCGCCGCGCTGCGCCGGCGTGGCCCGAACGGGCAGCCTCTGGTGCAGCCTGAACAAGCGAAGCTGCTCGTTCGCAACGCGGCCGAAGAGATCACGACGGCGAGGATCCTCGGCGCGTTCGACCGCGTGCCATCGCTCGAGGGCAAGGCGGCGTTCATCAAAGAAATGGAAGATGATTTCGGCAAGAGCCGGGGCGTCTCGGCCGTTTATGATTTGAAGTCGTTCCGCCAAGTCACGGGCATGCTCGAGGGCGAATTGCGCCGCGCACGCGTCGAGCAGAACACGTCGACGGCAAAGGTCGACGCCGAAGTGACGGCCGTCGCGCGAATGGCTGAAAAGGGGTTTGCACCGGCACCGGAGCAAATGGCGGCACTGAGATCCCGCGTGGCGGCAACGGGCACCGCTGAGACGGCGGGGGCACTCGCCGAGGCCGAGGACCTGCTGCACTTCACGGGCGCCGTGCGCCGATTGAAGCCGGCTGAGCTCGACGGGTGGATCGAGCGCGAGCGCGATCGCATGCAAGCCGAGGGCACCTCGCCGCGCGAGGTTCGAAAGTTCGGGCTAGCCGAAACCTTGCTCGACACGATGCGCAAAGAGCTGAGCCAGGATCAGCTGGCATGGGCCGAGAAAGTCGGGCTCGCGACGATAGTGCCGCTCGACTTTTCCAGTCCTGAGAAGACCGCTGTGACGGTGCAGGCCCGTGTCGTCCAGGCGGACGCGGTCGCGCGCGAGTATGGCCGGGATCCCGTTTACTTCAAGCTCGACGAACGTAAGGCCCTCCAAACGATTTCTGAGCGAGGGGGGGACGAGCTCGTCGCAGTGGCGTCGACACTGGCTACCGGTTTCGGTGACCGCGCGCAGGCAGCGTTCAAAGAGCTGGGCAAGGACCAGGCCGGCAAGATGGCGCTGCTCGGCATGTTGGTTCATCAGTTGCCGAACCCCAATGGCAAGCCGCCGGCGATCGTCACTGATGCAGCAAACGGCATCGCACTGAAAAAAGTCGAAGGTTTCAAGCCGCTCGCTCCGAGCGGTAAGGATCAGCGTGCCGCCGCGCACGATGTGCTCTTCGATGTGATGAAGGACATGGGCGCGTCCGAGGCCCCAGCCCTCGATCTGGCCGATCGTGTCTACGAGGTGCGCGCCCGCCGCGCGGGCAAGACGACGTTCGAGCCGGAGCTGTGGAAGCAGGGGCTCAAGGAAATCATCGGCGAGCACACCGTCGGCGGCGAGACCTACGGGGGCATCGTCTATCAAGGCTGGTGGTCCGGCAGCAATCGCATCATCCTGCCCCCCGAGCTGAAGCAGGACGGTTGGCGCGACGCCATTCGGATGATCAAGCCCGAGGATCTTGCCGCGGCCGGCCTCGGCCTGCCAGTCGGGCAAGATGGTAAGCCGGTGTCGCTCGATCGCGTCAAAGCCGGCACGCTCGTTCAAGTTGCGAACGGGCGATATGCCGTTTCGACGGGCGACCCGTCGACACCTGGTGGTGAGCGTTGGGTCTTCCGCGACAAGCCCGGCCAGAAATTTGAAATCGACTTCGGAAAGCTCAGCCCGATCCTGCGCAAACGTCGGCCGGACCTGTTCGCAGGAGGCGGCCAATGATTTTCCTCAAGGACCGCAAGCTCGACATGTCGTCCGGCGCTTTGAGCGGTGAGACGTCGACGCTGAGTGAAGTTTACGCCGACAGCCTAAGATCCATTCAGCTGGGCGGCGAGTTCGCCGCCGGCTACACGGCCGAAGAAGAGGCCTACGACACGCGGATCGACCAGGTCTACAAGGCCACGGGGATCCGCCTCGACAACCCGCTGCGCCACACGTCGCGTGAGCTCAATCGTCAGTACCGCGAGCACAACGCCAACGGGGGCGACCTCGGAAGCTACACCTCGTTCATTGCCCGCGACTTCCAGCGCAACCTGGAGGACCTGGAGCATCGGTATCCCGAATTCCGGGACATGATCCAGGCGACGCGACCGGTGATCCTCGACGCGCGCAAACTCGCGCGCGATGCCGAGGTCAAAGAAGACGACACCTTCAGTCGCTATCAAGGCCCCGAGAAATATGCCGCCTGGGTTGCGGCGGGTCTGCGCGCCGCCGTCACCGATCCGATCAACATAGCCTCGATGGCCGCCGGCCCGTTCGGTGTGGTGGCTCCTGGCGC